>CAIWDQ010000275.1 GCA_903911455.1 uncultured bacterium | reverse complement strand
GCTGATATATAAATTAAGATAATCAATAAATAAAATTAAAACATCTAGATAAAACACACAATTACATTTATGCTGCCATAATTGTCGCCGCGAGTGATGAAATTGCATCCGCGAGTGATGAATTGTCGCCGCGAGTGATGAAGCGTCGTCCGCGAGTGATGAATTGTCATCCGCGAGTGATGAATTGCAATCCGCGAGTGATGAATTGCAATCCGCGGGTGATGAATTGCAGTCCGCGATACATGAATTGTCATCCGCGATACATGAATTACAATCCGCGGGTGATGAATTACAATCCGCGATACATGAATTTTTACTTGCGCACGCTAAACTTCTGTAATACTTGTAGGTTGAAAAACAAGAGCCGTTATCAAGCAAATGATAACGGCTCTAATTGTATGACCTCACCCCAACCCTCTCCTAAGAGGAGAGGGAGTAAGACAGGAAAATTAAATGTCTCGGATTATAACCGCTAAGCCGGAGATCGGCTAAGCGGTAAGCATTTCTTCTAAATCCTTAAATCACCAAATCACCAAATCGCAATATCACTAAATCGCAATATCACTAAATCGCCAAATTAAAAATACTAATCAATATGAATAGGAAGAATTACTGTAGTGATACCACGTTTGTAAAGTTTCCTTTGTATAGTAAAGATTGAATGATTGTGTAATACTTTGGAAAGATAATAAGCTTCGGAGAATACTAACTGCCCACCAAATACTGTAGCGTTAGGGAAACGTTTGATAATACGGGGAACAATCCGTTCTAATTCGCTTACAACTTCGGTACCTACATTCCAATATCCACGGGCATAATAACCAAGTTCGTTTGCAATATCAATATATTTATTAACCTCATCGTCAACATGCATCTTTACTTTTACCAGATGGTCGAAGCCTTTGAAGTTGCCAGCATTAATGTTTCCTACTTCTAAGAAAATAAAGTTCTCGTATACACCGGAGAATTTATCTAATACATTAAAGAATGTATGTAAGCCTGTTGCATTGTATCCGCTAATAAGTATAATTGCCGTTTTGCCATCGCAATTAGGATGCTTAAAATGTTCAGGGTCGATATTACTTAACTTAAACTGACAAATCTTTTCGTTAAGATGCGAAGAAATGGTTCCCTGTAGCCAATGTAGTTTCTTAGTTATACTGTAGTAATGCATCCTTATTCTGATAGCAAAGAAAGCAAGCATCCCTGTAATTAAAAGGGTAGCCCATCCACCTTCGGTAAACTTTATAATAACAACAGATATAAGAATAAAAGAAGTAAGTATTAAACCAATACCATTTATAGCTAGTTTGCGTTTCCATTTCCTATCTGTTTTCCTGACCTGCCACCAATGTTTTACCATCCCAAGCTGTGATAAACAGAAAGTAATAAATACATTAATACTATATAAAACGACTAACAACTTGACCGATCCTTTTGATACAATCAATAATATTATTGAAGCAACCCCCATTAATAATACACCATTTTTAGTAACAAGTCTATCGCTTAATGAAGCAAATCTTTTAGGAAACCACATATCAATAGCCATATTTGCCATGATACGAGGGCCATCAAGGAACCCTGTTTGAGCAGCAACAAATAAAAGAGTTGCTTCGGATATAAGTGTTACAAATACAAATATAGTGCCCATCTGTCCGTACCAACTAGCAGTCATTTTCTCAAATAAGATAGCATTTAAAGTTTTATCTCCTTCAAAATGGAGGTCAAATATTGCATACGAAAACATTAATCCTAAAACCAGAAAAGATAAAGATATAGCCATCAAACGCATGGTTTTGTGAGCTGTCTTAACTCTTGGTTCTCTTAATACAGGTAAACCATTACTTACGGCTTCTATCCCTGTAAAAGTACCTGCACCCATACTATAAGCTCTAAGGATAAGGAATATTGTACCAAATACTCCTACCTCACTAAAGCTACTGTGCAAATCGGCAGAGGTATCGTGTGCCACTACAGCTAGATTAGCGCCGTGAGTTATAATGATATAAAAGATTGCAAATACATGTGTAAGAATAAATATAGCAAAGATAGGTGTTAAAGAAAGTACTGATTCTTTAACTCCACGAAGATTCATAACAATAAGTAGTATCAGCACTATCAATGCTGTAGTAAGTTTATAAGAATGATAACCTACAGGGATAAAACTAAATATTGCATCAGCACCACTTGATATAGAGAGTGTAATTGTAAGAACATAGTCAATAAGTAACGAACAGCCGGCAATCATACCAACAGTAGGAGAAAGGAGTTTACTTGCAACAAGGTAACCACCACCACCATGTGGAAATAATTCAATGATTTGAGAATAGCTTGAACTTACGATGAAGATTGTAAATACAGTTCCCAAAGCTACAAAGATAGCAAGATAATGATGTCCGCTTAAATTACGGAATGCTTCTTCAGGACCATAACATGAAGAACTTATACCATCAGAACCCAAGCCTATCCAAGCAAAGAAGGCTACTAATGATATTTTATGCAGAAGTTTAGAGTCGTTCATATCCCTCGCCTTGCCAATAAATATGTTCTTTAGGCGGTCGAAGAAGCCAACCATCTGCTCTATGTTTTGTTTTTCAGACATTGAGATTAATCTATTAAATTGTCTATACTATACTTAAAATGCTAATCATTAACAAAAAACTACGACTTAAGTTTGTTAACAATATTCGTTTTTTAAGGGCTGCAAAAGTATAAATAATTAATATCATAACCT
>CAIWDQ010000274.1 GCA_903911455.1 uncultured bacterium | reverse complement strand
GAGTTATCTTATTAATCTTGTTTTACTTTGAAGAAATGATTTAAACACAATGAGAAATTTTATAATTTGTATCAACATGTTGTAAAAGTTTTAATATTAAAACTTTGTTTGACTTAGATTGCTTATACAAATAGATTATTTTCAAAAAAGATATTACCTATATTCTCCTTTTTTAATTAAAATTAAAAACTAAATTTTATTTTTCATAAAATAATTTGTATATTTGTGCTCTTATTATGTGAATTTCAAATCAAAAGCTAAAATACAATTTATAAATACATTTTAGTATTTTAGCTTTTATTATTAAATTAATGCCGATCTTATGATGAATTTGTTTATACTTACGAATTAAAACAACAATATATGAAGAAAGTAAGAATATTTTTAGCCTCTTCAGCCGAATTGGATCAGGATAAACTGCAGGTAGAACTATTTATAAGCCGCAAAAACAAAGACTGGCACGATAAACGTATCTTTTTAGAACTTACTACCTGGAAAGATTTTATTAGTTCAATTACTGAAGAACGAACTCAAAACGAATACAACAGATACATACAGTCAAGTGATATTTCTATCTTCTTATTTCATACTAAACTAGGCCGATATACTAAAGAGGAGTTTGATAATGCACATCATGCATTCCTAAATTCGCAAGGCAATGTAAAGAAACCACGAATCTATACATATTTTAAAACTGATATTGGAGAATCACCAGAAATAACTAATTTTAGAAAGTATATTGACAATCTTGATCATTTTTATGATACTTATGAAAACATGGATAAGTTGTTTGTTAAGATTAACAGACAATTAGATAAGCTCGAAAATGAAGGGATTATAATTACTCCCGAAGCTATTGATTTGCCTAAGATAATTAAATATGCTGTTTATTATTTCTTACTACCTATACTTGTATTAAGTGGAGTTATACTTTCATTTTATTATTTTCAGCCAACTGATCTTACTGTAAAGATTAAAGAAACGCAATCTATTACTGGAATGGAGTTTAAACAAGGAGAAGTTACTTTATATTATGGTGACAAAACTGAAACCAAAGAGATAAAAGACGAAGTTATTTTTAAGCAAATACCATCTAAATATAAAAATAATAAAATCAAACTAAGCTTTCATTCAAATGGTTACTTAAGTATAGATACATTAGTGAAAACAGGTAAACTTATTGAACTTCCTATCAAAAGAGATAATTCGTTAGGTTTTATCTTTGGAAGTGTAAAGGATGAAAACATGCAACCATTAAAAGATGTATCAATAAGTGTAAAAGATATACAAGTTAAAACAGGTGATAATGGAAAGTTCCATATTGAAATTCCATTAGAGAAACGAGCAGAAGAACAAAGATTAACTGCTTTTAAACAAGGTTATAAAACTTGGGATTTTACAGGAGTACCATCACAAACCAATGAATGGAAAATCATTTTGAAGAAATAAATCTATGTATTATGAAACGTACATTTTTCTTATATACACTATTAATTCCTATTTTACTCAACGCCCAAACAAAAGTAAAAGGAATAATAACCGAACAAAATAGTGGCAACAAACCAATATCTGGCGTACAGATAATAGTATTGGGAACTTCTCCTGAGAATACCGATAATGCAGGTTTGTTTCAATTAATATTTAGCACAAAGAAACCTGGAGACAGAATAATAGTAACTGAAATAAGTAAAAAGGGTTACGAAATAGTTAATAAAGACATAATTAACAACTGGCTTATTCCAAGCAACATTAATGAAAAAACTAAGATAATAATGTGTCCTGAAGGGATGATAGCTCAAAACACTTTAAAGTACTATAACATCTCATTAACAGGACTAACTAAAAGCTATGACACCCAGATTAAATTATTAAAAGAACAAAAAGAAAAATCTTTAATTGATGTAAAAACCTATTGTGATAAGGCTAAAGAAATTGAAGAACTATTTAAAAACCAACAAAAATATTTGGAAGAACTTGCTGAGAAATTTGCACACGAAAACTTTGATAATTGTTCATCTATACATCAAAAAGCTTTTGAGTTTTTTAAACTTGGCAATATTGAAGATGCAATACATATACTTGAATCAGTTAATTCGGAAGCCGAGATATTAAAAGCTGAACAACAAAGAAACAAAGCCGAAAATATTATTAAAGAAGGCAAAGAAATGCTTAATGAAACAGATAGTATTGTAAAACAAAACATAAGTAAGTTAATGTTTCAGGCAGATCTTTATTCAAATAATTTTCGTTTTACAGATGCTGAAAAGACTTATGAAATTGCAGTGAAAGCCGATACCACAAATTTTAATAATGTATTTACTTATGCAAGATTCCTTCAAATACAAAATCAATATGAAAAAAGTTTGAAATGGTATTTTAGTACTCTCAATTCAGCAAAATCGAGTTTTGAAAGATCAAATGTCCTCAATAATATTGCTAATCTGATGCATGAGTTAAATCAGTTTAATAAAGCTTCTGATTATTATTCGAAAGCATTAGAAATAAGAAGAGAACTGGCTAAAACAAATTCACAAATATTAAGAGATGTTGCTGCGACACTTAATAATATTGCACTCTTAAATATGGATATGAATCAATATACAAATGCTGAAAAGAACTTTAATGAGGCATTAAAAATCACAACTGAATCAGCAAAACAAAACAAGAATGATTTTAATCCTGATGTTTCAAAAGCTTATTTTAACTTAGCTGTATTTTATCAAAAAACAGATCAATATAAAAAATCAGAAATCAATTATATTGAAGCATTGAATTTAAGGAGAGAATTAGTGAAAGTTAATCCGATAAAGTACAATCCTTTTCTGGCAAATACACTTAATAATCTCGCAGGATTGCAATTGGAAATGAAATTGTATGATAAAGCAGAAGAAAACTTTTCAGAGGCATTAAAAATCAGAAAAGAATTGGCTAAAAGTAACCCTCAAGTTTACAATCCTGATATTGCCAGAACATTATACAGCAAGGCTTATTTATACAAAGTAACAAATAAATATGATATTGCTGAAACAAATTATATTGATGCCTTAAACATAATTATAGAATTAGTAAAAACGAATCCTCAAGTTTATAGTCCTCTTAAAGCTGAAGTTTTAAATCATTTAGGCACACTAAAACTTAATATTAATCAATATGAATTATCTGAAATTTATTTTAAAGAAGCTATAAAAATTTATAAAGAATTGACAAATTCAACACCTCAAGCATATAAATCTGATCTAGCAAGTGTACTTTCTAATTATGCTGATCTTAATAAAGCAATGAACAAATATAGTTTAGCTGAAAACAATTATAATGAGGCATTGAATATATTTCAGCAGTTAGCTAAAACAAACTCAAAGGTATATAATTCGGATGTTGCTTTAACTTTAAATAGTTTGGCAAGTTTGCAATTAGAGATGAAGAAAATTGATTCGTCTGAAATAAATTTTAATAAATCATTAAAGTTATATAAAGAACTTGCAAAGACAAATCCTCAGGTATATAAACAGGAAGTAGCAATGGTAATCTCAAACATTGCAAACTTGGACATGACTAATAAGAAATATAACAAGGCAGAAACTAATTTTAATGAAGCTTTGTCAATAAGACGTGAATTAGGAGTTTCTAATTCTAAGCTATATAATCCTGATGTTGCGTGGACTTTAAATAGTTTTGCAAGTCTTTATATCGAAATTAAGAAATATAATAAAGCATTATTATATTTAAACGAAGCTAAAGCTATATATATAGAATTAGTAATAGAAAATTCTCAAATGTTTAATACTAATTTATCATCAATTTATTCAAATATTTCATATTGTCAGATTTTCATACTTGAGTTTAATAAAGCAGAAGTTTCTGCATTGAAAGGATTTGAAGTTGACAGTTCTCAAATTGTTATAAAAACAAATCTGGCACTTGCATTACTTTTACAAGGTAAATTTGAAGATGCTAAAAAGATATATCTTGAGCTTAAAGATAAAACATACCCATATGATAATACAAAAACATTTAAAGATGCATTTCTCGATGATCTTAAAGATGTTGAAAAAGCAGGAATTACTAATAAGGATTTTGTTAAGATAAGAGAATTACTAAAATAATTTAATTCAAATTAATTAATATTACATATTAAAACTAAATTTATGAATGACTTACAAGCCTTACTATATTTAGCAATCTATTTTATATCATTAATACTTTGCTATAAGTTTCTATTCTCAAAGCGTCGAAGTGGGTTTATGCAATTTGTAAAATATGTGATGGTTCCACTAACAATGTTAGGCGGATGGATAATATATTTTATAGGTTATCATTATGGAAACATAGAGAAGTCATCAATTCACAATATTATAGCTCATTCATTACAAGCTATTTTCTCAACTGGCAGATTATTTATATTAGGGAATGACCTTATTGAAATCCCAGTTCAAATTAAAGAAACTACAGCCTTCTTATTATGGTTTTCATTTATAGGTGCGTCAGCTGTTTTTATATCTATGTCGATCTTAATACATTTATTTGGGAAAAGAATAATTACACGTCTTAAAATTTGGACTAATTTTTCAAAAGAAAATTATATTTTTTTTGGAGTAAATGAAGCATCAATATCTCTTGCAAAAGATCTTTTGGGAACAAATTCTTCAAGACTTGTCGTTTTTATCAAGAAAATTGATAAAGATGAAGATTCAAAATTATATCATCAGGTTGAAGAAACAGGAGCATTAGTTCTAAATAGAGAATCAATTGTAGAAAGCTTGCAATTGGAAAGAGAAGAAGGTATCTTTCATGTTCATAAAGAATATTCAGAGCCAAAGAATTTAAAAAAACTAAAACTTATAAAGAAAGTATTAAAAAACAACTCTCATTTTTTCTTTTTATCAAACAAGGAAGAATGGAATATGAGTATGGCGCATTCAATTATAAACGAGATTAATCCATCATCAATTAAAGATTCAATAACGTTTCACATATTAACTAAAGGCTCTGAAATGGAAGATCTATTTTATGAATGTCTTTCATCAAAATCAAACAATATTCATTTCAGATTATTGAACCAGGCAGATATTGCTGCAAGGCAATTGGTAAAAAATTACAATCCAATTGATTGGTTAGATAAGGATACTTCCAAAGCAATAGCAACGAGTGATTTTAACGTTTTAATTATTGGTTTTGATCAAACTGGAAATGCAGTTTTAAGAAAGTTGTTAGAATATGGGCAATTTGTTGGTTCTATTTTTAAAACTATTATCATTGACAGTTCTTTACAAACAAAGAAAGGCAGATTTGAGAATAGATATCCTGGAGTTATCTCGAATTATTCTATAAATTTTATCGAAACTTGTGTAGGAACTACTGAGTATTTTGATATCATTGATAAATATAAAAATGAACTCGATTTAATTGTCATCACTTTAGGAAATGATGAATTAAATATTCAGACAGCTTTTGATATCCAACAGATAGTCATCAGAAATTCTTTAAAAAAAATAAAAATTATTGCCCAAATAAAAAACAACTATAGTTATAAAGAAATAACAAATGCATCACAATTCGTAATTAATACTTTTGGAAGGATAGAGGATATCTTTACAGAAGATATTGTTGTACGTGGAAAATTAGAGGCTATGGCTAAAAGAATTCATGAATATTATAATACTAAAAAACATGAATCAAAACATAAAGCATGGGATGAACTTACTAAAATTGAGCAAGCTTCAAATATATCAGCAGCAGAACATATTTATATTAAACTTACTTTGGCTGGTTTAAAAGTTGAAGAAATAAAGAAATTTAATGACAATAAGGAATATTTACTAAATTTAGGGAAAGAAAAAATTGATAATCTAGCAAAAGGAGAACATCTACACTGGAATGCAGTTTTATTTACAAATGCATGGCAGAAATGGGAATTAAAGGATGTTCCGCTTAAATCATCAGCTCATAAGGATAATTTAAGAAAATTACATGCATGTCTTGTTAATTGGGAAGAACTTAAAGAGGTCGGAGATAGATTTGGAGAGAATTATTTTCAATACGACTATGAAACAATAAGTGATATTTTTAAATTAATAAAAGAAGAAATTTATTCACATTCAAACCACTAATATTAATAAATAAGATGGACAATAATTTCAAACCAATATCTATAACTACTACTGAATATTTATCAGAAGAAATAATATTATTAATTGAAGCAATAGCAAAAGATGTTCATAACGTATGGGCTTCTGGAAGATATAATGATGGGTGGCGATTTGGTGAAAAACGTAATGATGACCTCAAACATCATCCTTCAATTACCCCTTATGAATTATTATCAGAATCAGAAAAAGAATATGATAGAAGAACAGTTATCACAACTATAAATTCAATTATTGATTATGGTTTTGAGATAAAAAAGAAAGACCAATAAGAAAATCTCATTATGAATATAATAACCGATTTAACCGAAATTAAATTACTTGGAGAAGTAAATGAAGATAAAAATTATAAATTCCGCACTTATTTAAAAACAAAGGATAGTGCTAAAAT
>CAIWDQ010000273.1 GCA_903911455.1 uncultured bacterium | reverse complement strand
TGCAAGATACTTTTGCACAATATTTTGATGACTTTTGTTAATAACTAGCTTGCGGATATTAGGATTATAATGAAATAATTTTCCGTAAGGAAAAAATCTTAATTAAGATAATATAATTGTTATAATTTAATCTTAGAAACAAAAAAGAAGCTTAAACAAACCCAATTGCTAAAGCTTCTTTTTTTCGTAATTCGTAATTCGTAATTGTTTTTACTCCTTCACAAACTTCTTCACCACATTCCCTTTTTCTGAATACAATTTTTTTGGTATAAATACTTTTAGCAAATATTAAAATATCTATTTTAGTTTTCCTGAATGTAAATCCACTTAATACCAACATAATCACTATATTATTAATTCCAATAGTTCAAATATAGGAGTCAATCACTCATATTTTCATTAAAAAACACGCTTAAGTAGTGTAAATACTCTATTTCTTTTTACATAATGTCTTCCGCGTTCCGCATGATGTCTATTTCTTTTTACATGATGTCTTCCGCGCTCTGCATGACGTCTATTTCTTTTTACATGATGTCTTCCGCGTTCTGCATGATGTCTATTTCTTTTTACATGATGTCTTCCGCTTTCTGCCGGAAGTCTATTTCTTTTTACACAATATCAATACCCGGAGAAGCAGGCTTTACTATTTTCTGCAACAAAGCAATAAATATTAAAGTATGCTCAGATAAGTTGTGTTAAAAAGAAAATAAATTAATATTCATACTAAATAAATCAAATTTTTATTTCATTGTTTTCAAAAATTAAACCTATCTTTGTCGCCTAACAATTTTAGTACATTCAATTAATATCATTACAATGAATAAAGGAGTAGTTAACTTGAGTATTGTGGCTGTAAAAAAGGAAGCTTCACACACTTCCGAAATGACTAATCAGCTTTTGTTTGGCGATACAGTCGAAATTTTAGACAAGCACGAAAACTGGCTTTACATCCAATCAGATTACGATGGTTATTGCGGTTGGATTTTGAACAGTCATGTAATTAATCTTACCGATGAGCAATTTACTATCTTCAAAGAGAACAGTAAATGGGTCACATCCGACTTTATTAATCATCTGTCTTCTATTATTTCTGATACCGATGTTACTTTGTTTGCAGGTTCTACTTTAGCTTTTAACGATGCCGAAGAAGTGATACTTGGTGATGAAATTTATATATGTGATGATGAAGTTTCCAAACCTGTAGCTGATTTAGATTTAATTATAGGCTCAGCAATGATGTTCAACAACGTACCTTATCTATGGGGCGGCCGTTCTTTTGCAGGTATTGATTGCTCTGGATTGACTCAGATCGTTTTTAAGATTAATGGTATTAAATTATTCCGTGATGCACATCAGCAAGCAGAGCAAGGAGAAACTATTAATATGATAAATGAAGCCCTTGTCGGCGATCTTTTCTTTTTTGATAATGATGAAGGCAAGATTACCCATGTAGGTATCTATTTAGGTGATAATAAGATTATACATGCTTCAGGAAGAGTACGTATTGATACAATAGATCATCAGGGTATTTTTAATAATGAGCTAAATACTTATACTCATAAGCTTCGTTTGATAAAAAGAATGCTTTAAAAAAGTGCCTTAAGTACTTAATTGCCCTAAGTGCCTTCTATGTTGCAAAACAAGTTTCATAGTTGACATTTAACTTTTTTTTATAATTTTGTGTCATAAGTCTGAAGAGGAAGTGAGCTCTGCTGGAGAGCAACTCACCAGCAATAAGATT
>CAIWDQ010000272.1 GCA_903911455.1 uncultured bacterium | reverse complement strand
GCCTTTATCAATTAAGTTTAATGAAGGCTTTATTCATTATATAATATTTATGTAACTTTGCAGTTGATTTTTAAGGAATAAAAATGACATATAATTTGTTCCGATACTTTATTAGTAACTAAACATAAAAATGAAAAGACTACTCTTTGTAATTATAACTTTATTATATTTAAATTCAAATACATTTAGCCAAAGCAAATTACAAACAAATGAAACGATTGAAAAAGGTAAAATCTTAGGTAGAATGATTGATTCTATCTCGGGACAACCTATTGAATATGCAACAATTGGTTTGTTTACACAAATAGGTAATAAAGTTGTAAATGGGACTACTACTAACGAAAAAGGTTTTTTTAAATTAATTAATATCTCAGAAGGTACTTATAAAATGGTTGTTGATTTTATTGGATATAAAAGATTCGAAAAGTACAATATTATTATAACTAAAAAGAATTCGAACATTGTATTGGGAGATATTAAATTATCAAGTAAACAAACTCAACTTAACGAGGTTGTAATTACCGCCGACAAAAGTCTTATTGAATATAAGATTGATAAAATGGTTTATAATGCCGACAAAGATGTTACTTCACAGAGTGGTGTTGCTTCTGATCTATTGAAAAAAGTTCCTCAAGTTTCGGTTAATGTAGATGGTAATGTCGAATTGCAGGGAAATTCTAATATTAAGTTCTTAATTAATGGAAAACCTTCTGTTTTGTTTGGCAATAATGTAGCAGATATATTGCGATCAATTCCAGCAAGTCAGATACAAAGTATTGAAGTTATTACTAGTCCCGGGGCTAAGTATGATGCCGAAGGAACCGGAGGAATTATCAATATCATTCTTAAGCAAAATAATACAAGGGGAGTTAATGGTAATGCTTCTGTATCGGCAGGTACACGTTTAGAAAATGCTTCATTTAATTTGAATGTTCGAAGAGGTAACTTTGGTATTAATGGTTATATAAGTGCCAATAAACAACTGCCTTCTAATACTTTAGCCAACCTGAATCGTACTTCAATTGATACAATTACTTCTGCACGTTTGCTTCAGGATGGAGTAAGTACATATAAGCGGCAGGGTATGCAGTCTGGTTTTAGTTTTGATTGGGATATTACTAAAAATGACAATATTACAGGTGGTTTTAATAATAATTACTGGAAAGTAACTTCGGATGGCAGCACTAACAGATATACTAACACTTACGATGAAGCAGGGCTCATGCTTACTTCATTTAATGATATAGTGAATACTACAAGTGATTATCATCAGAATACTTATGATGTAAATCTTAATTATAAACATAAATTTAATAAAAAAGATCAGGTTTTAGAGGTTCAATTCAATACTTCTGATGGTGATAAATATAATAATTATAATATTACTCAAAAATATATAACTCCTGATGAGATTTATAACAGTTCGTATGGTATAAATCCGGGTTATCAAAAAGAAACTAATCTTACATTAAATTATACACATCCTGTTAATGACGATTTTATGATTGAGGCTGGAGCCAAGTCTACTTACGATCATATTTACAGCAATTCGGATGTTTATTTGATGGATATTGCTTCAGGAAATTATAATTTTAATACAGATCAATCATCGCTGGCTGATTATAAAAGGTATGTATATGCAGGTTATTTGTCGGCTACTTTTAAGATTTTTAAGATGTTGGATGTTAAAGCAGGTATCCGTGATGAATATACTGTAACTGATGCTGATTTTTCGAATGCTGGTAATATTAGTTTCAATCCTTACAATACTTTTGTGCCGTCCATAATGTTTTCTCATACTTTTAAAAATAAACAATCCTTAAGATTAAGTTATTCGCATCGTATCCAACGCCCTGATTATGGCGATTTAAATCCTTTTATTAATGCGAGTGATCCTAAGAATCTGAGTTCGGGTAATCCAAATTTAGCACCCGAAAAGAATGATAAAATTGAATTAGGATACAATCAAACGCTTAAGAATGGTATTAATATAAGTGCTAATGTATTTTGCAGAGGTAATAGAGACGATATACAATCATACACTAATTTTTATCCTACATTTAAAATAGGTGATTCTACTTATACAAATGTTTCGTTGAGTACGCGTCAGAATATTGGTCGCGAGGATAATATCGGTATAAGTATCTATGCTTCTATTCCTATTAATGATAAAATCAATATACGCACTAATCTTAACGGATTTCAAAGGTATATAAATACAGGATTGCCTAGTGGAGGTGATGTGCACGGATTTAATTACAGAGCTAATATAAATGCAACCTATCAAATAACTAATACATTAGTTATTGAGATGTTTGGAAATTTTAATTCTCCTCGTTTAAATGCTCAGGGAAAAATGCCTTCGTTTACATCTTATAATTTTGCTTTGCGCAAACAATTTTTCAATAAGAACGCTAGCATTGCATTTACTGCAAATAATTTCTTAAGTAATTATGTAGTGCAAAATACAGAGTTAACAGGTCAAAACTTTTTTACTTATAGTACACGTCAATTGGCTTACCGTTCGATTGGTATAAATCTCACCTATAAATTCGGACATATGGAATTTAAAAAAGAGAAGGAAGAAGAAGAAATTAATCTACCCAATCCTACTGGGAATTAAGAATATTTACATCAAACCTGTTTTTTTTTATTTTTGATAAATTAGGATCTGATGATAATTTAACCCAAATTACGCAATAGAACAAAGTTCAGTTATATTTTACGAATAATCAATCATTTATGGCATTTATTTTCTAATGCGTAGCATTAGAGAAAAAGTAGCTTATTTAATTGACAT
>CAIWDQ010000271.1 GCA_903911455.1 uncultured bacterium | reverse complement strand
TACAAATAATACATATACAACTCCAATTGGAGGAAATATATTTTCTTCTAATGCAAGTTTAACAGTAAGTCCAACATCGACTACAACTTATTATTTAAGAGTAGAAGGAACAACTTCCCCATGTACAAGTACACTTGTTGCTTCTGGAAATGTAACAATTGTTGTAAACCAACCATCTGTCGCTCCATCTTTATTAAATGCTTCAATTACCTCAATATGCAATGGCAGCAGTTCAATTCTTACTCAATCTGGAGGTAGTTTAGGAACAGGCGCACATTGGCAATGGTATACAGATAATACATTTACAAATCCAATTGGTGGAAATTTATTTTCTTCTAATGCAAGTTTAACGGTAAGTCCTACTTCAACTACAATATATTATTTAAGAGCAGAAGGGACAACTTCCCCATGTACAGGCACATTAATTGCCTCTGGAAGCATAACAATTATAGTAAACCAACCATCTATCGCCCCAACTTTATTAAATGCTTCAATTACCACAATATGCAATGGTAACAACTCAATTCTTACTCAATCTGGAGGTAGTTTAGGAACAGGAGCGCATTGGCAATGGTATACAGATAATACATTTACAAATCCAATTGGAGGAAATATATTTTTTCCTAATGCAAGTTTAACGGTAAGTCCAACATCGACTACAACATATTACTTAAGAGTAGAAGGTACAACTTCCCCATGTACAGGCACACTTGTTTCCTCTGGAAACGTAACAATTGTAGTGAAACCATTACCATCATTTACTAATCCTTTCTCCCAAACTATTTGTTCAGGAAATAATACTTCATTAGTTAATTTAACATCAAATTTATCAGGAACAACATTTAACTGGCTAATTACTTCAGTAAGTAATGGAATTTCTGGGTTTATAAATAATACTTATAATCCAAATTCAATAATTCCCATACAAACTTTAATTAATACATCAAATATCCCAGGAATAGTTAAGTATACAGTAACACCATTTTCAAATGGATGCACAGGCTTAGATAGCAATTATATAATTACAGTTAATCCTTTGCCAACTTTGAATGCTGGTTTTGATACATCAATTTGTAAAGGAACTAATGCTTTTTTAAAAGCAACAAATGGACTTGTAACATATAATTGGAGCCCAACACTAGGTTTAAGTAATTCTACAATTTATAACCCAATAGCAAGCCCAACATCTACTACGATATATACTGTTATTGGTAAAGATATAAATAATTGTATAAATACTGATAATATTACAATTACAGTTAATTCATTACCTATTATATCTGTTGGAGCAAGTGATACAATTATTTGCAATGGTGAAAGTACAAATTTATTTGCAAGTGGAGGCACTTCATATAGTTGGACTCCAATGACAAATATTAATTTTCCTTTTATTTCAACTCCAATTGCATCTCCTCATAATACTACTACATATTCTGTCACTGCTATTGATAATAATAGTTGTAGTAGTACTAAAAATATAAAAATAACAGTTAATCCATTGCCGTTAGCTAATGCTGGCAACGATACATCCATTTGTTATGGTACGAGCGTAAATTTACATGCAACAGGTGGTATAGATTATAAATGGGGTTTATCTCCTGATTTAAGTAATTTATATGTATCAAATCCTACTGCTTTTCCACAGTCCACAACAAATTATATTGTTACGGTTAAGAATTCATATGGTTGTTCAATGACAGATACTATTAAAGTAATTGTTAATCCTCTTCCAAATATTCATGCAGGCATAAATATATCAATCTGTAAAGGTTCAAATACGACATTAAATGCAAGTGGTGGTTCAACTTACAATTGGACACCTATTACAGGTTTGAGTATTCCAAATAACATCCCAAATCCAAGTGCAAATCCAACTGTAACTACTACATATATATTAACAGCTTTAGATACTAACCATTGTCAAGGAAAAGATAGTGTAACAATTTCCGTACTACCTTTACCAACACCAACTATTAGTGGTAATTCAATTGCATGTAAAAATGAATATTGGACAAAATATAATGTTCAACCAACATCTAATAGTTTATATTGGGAAATAACAAATGGTCATATATTGACAGGTCAATACACAAATACTATTAAAGTACATTGGAGTAATTCAGATTCTAATGGATTAATTAAAGTAACAGAACATCTCTGGAATACTCCTTATTGTTCAGGTACTGATTCGTTAAATGTTAGTTTAACAAAAGGGTTTGCACCAGAGCCTGCATACATTATTGCTAAATCTAATGATATTACGACAGGTATTTTATTATGTAAATATTGTTCATTCCCTATTTATAAATGGGGACATGAAAACATAAACTCTCCATCAAATGAAATTTATGATGATGTTTCTTCCAATAATGTATGGTATAATTATGGAATAATTGATATTAATAATAATTATTATTGGGTAAAAGTAGGTTCAGATCTAAATTGTCTTACAAAATCATATTTCAATACACCACCTGTTATTAATAGTATAGATAATATTGCATCTGATATTAAGTTTTTAATTTACCCCAATCCTAATAATGGTATTTTCAATATTGAATATACATCATTAGAAAATGGTGATATTTCTGTATTGATAATTTCAACTTTAGGAAATGAAATGAAAAAATATAAATTTCATAAAAACACTGATACATTAAAGGAAATAATTAATACCGGTGATTTAAATAAAGGAATTTATTTTTTAGATTTTAATATAAATAATAGCCACTCTGTACGAAAAATTTGTATTTATTAGGTGATTATGAAAAAAATAATTCTTATATCAATAATCATTATAGTTTTAGTAATTGTAGGCTATACACAATGTCCAAAAGAGGGAAGAAATAAAAAAGGAAATTCACTTAAAACAGAATTGCAACAACTAAATCTTCTAAAAAATAGAAATACACAGCCTAAATCTTCGGAAATTGACAAAAAAATTACACTTGAAAAAATCATGAATTCTAAAGATGATCCTAATGCTTTTAAAACAAGTTCTGGTGTAATTATAGAAGGTTATATATTTAAAGCAAAAGACGAAGGAGGAGAGTCTTGTAATTGCTATTCTAATGATCCAAAAGATTTAGATGTACATGTATATATCTCGAATAATAAATATATAAAATCTATTGCAGAATGTACAGTAATAGAAGTAAGCAAATATTCAAAACAATTACATCCTGAATGGTGTGCCAACTATTTTAATACACATTATAAAGGGCATAAAGTTCAGGTAACAGGATGGATGATGTATGACTTTGAACATAAGAATGTTTCTAATGAAACAAATCCAAATTCAAGTAAATGTCATAGAAAAACTGTTTGGGAAGTACACCCGATTACTTCAGTAAAGATTATCGATTAATTGGAATATAAAGGGGCTGTATAATTTTGAACAGCCCTTTTTATCCTAAACAAAAGGTGGAAAATCATTCTTTAGCCTTTCTGAACTTACATTTCTAAATTTTTCTATGTAAATTTCTGTCTGCTCTAATGAACTATGACGTAAATGTAATTGTATATCTCTTGGATTAAAACCGGCATCAATTAATCTTCCAGCTGCATTGTGTTTTAAATTATAAATTGTTTTATCCTTTATTCCATTTCTATCTGCAAATTTCCTCCATCTTTCAGCAATACGAGTAGGGTAGTTCTCTACTTTACCTGGTAAAAGATTTTTTGAAAAAATATAATAATCTTGAGGCAAATCCCATTTCATTGTACTTAAAATAGGATGTAATAAACTTGACATTTCAATTACTTGCTGTTTCCTATTTTTGGAGTTACAAGCTAAAGAATATATTTTTTGTCTATTCATATCAATATTCTCAAATTTTAATCTCATAATTTCTGCTGGTCTTAAACAAGCATAATATATTAGATTAGCTATTATCCATAATTGTGGATCTTCTTCAGGTAATTTATTATAAATAATTTTCCATTCATTATCAGTAAATGCAACTATTTTACCTTCATCTTCTCTTAAAAAGTCGACTTTCATAAATGGATTCTTTAAAATAAATTCTCTTTTCTCAAAGAAATTGAAAACGATTCTATAAGTACTAACATAATTATTATATGTTCTGTTATTTATTTCTTGGTTCATTATTAGATAATCCATGAACTTTTGAGCATGATGATAAGAAAAATGAGATATTGGAATGTTTTGAATTCTTTCTTTATTAGCCCATAAAGAAATACGAGTAATAAAAGAAGAATATGTTTGCATAGTTCTTTTTCTTAAAGTTTTCTCAGAGACTTTAAGAAATAATTTAAAAGCTTTATCAGTAGTTATTAAATTTGGTTGATCATCCTCAAACGGATTCCAACCTTTTAAAAGTTTAGTGTCTATTTCTTTTTTGAGTTGTTCAGCCTTACGATATTTGGCTGTTTTGGTCTTATGGCGTTGAGAAATACTGATTTTAAATCTCTGATATTTATTAGTTTCAGGATTTAAAAATGAATAAGAAACGTACCAACGTGCATCAATATCACCATTAGCATCGTCTAAAGTTGTCAATTTGAAATTTTCCATTCTGGTTTCTTGCCAGTCCCCACCAACATGTCTACCTTTTTGGAAAACTATTTTGCATTCTGTGTAGTTTGGAACGAAAGTTTGTGTACTTTTGCAGAAAATTACACAGAATGAAAATAGTACTTAATATTAGTAGCGGGAGCCGGATTCGAACCAACGACCTTTGGGTTATGAGCCCAACGAGCTACCACTGCTCCATCCCGCAATATATCTTTTTTAAATAATTTTAATGATCAATTTCGGACTGCAAAGATACTACTTTTTTAATCGTTGTACAAATAAAATCAAATAAAAAATAAATAATGATACATAAATCAGGTTTTGTAAATATAATAGGAAATCCAAACGTTGGGAAATCAACACTTATGAATGCTTTGGTTGGTGAAAAACTTTCTATCATTACTTCTAAAGCACAGACCACACGCCATAGAATTATGGGTATTGTTAACTCCGACGACTTCCAGATTGTGTATTCTGACACTCCCGGCATCGTAAATCCGCACTATAAACTGCATGAATCAATGATGACTTTTGTTTATTCTGCCTTAAAAGATGCTGATGTTTTTTTGTTGGTTACTGAAATTGGTGAACAATTCAAGAATCAGGAGATCATCGAAAAGATAAAAGATTCGGGTATTCCTGCTATACTTATTATTAATAAGATAGATTTGATGGATCAGCCAACTGTTGAAGCTAAGATGAAACACTGGCAGGAACATCTTCCAAATGCTGAGGTTATACCTGTTTCGGCTCTTCATAATTTTAATATTGAAAAGGTATTAGATACTATATTATCTCATCTTCCTGAAGGTCCTGCATATTTTCCAAAGGACGAAATGACTGATAAAACGATGCGTTTCTTTGCTTCAGAAATTATTAGAGAAAAGATTTTTGAGAACTATAAAAAAGAAATTCCATATTCTTCAGAAGTAGTGGTTGAAGAATACAAAGAAAAAGATGGTATTGATGTTATTAATGCTACTATTTATGTTGAACGCGATTCCCAAAAAGGTATTATTCTGGGGCATAAAGGCAATATGATTAAGAAAGTAGGAACCGAAGCCAGAATAGATATTGAAGAGTTTATACAGAAGAAAGTTTTTCTGGAACTGCACGTAAAAGTAAATAAAGATTGGCGTAATAATGAGCTAAGTCTGAAAAGATTTGGTTACGAACTTTAATAAACGGATAAGTATGCGTATCTTTGCAAAATATTATTTGTAAGAAATCAAATGGGAAACATTATAGCAATAGTAGGAAGACCTAACGTAGGCAAGTCAACATTTTTCAATCGTTTAACTGAGACCAGAGATGCAATTGTAGACCCAACGAGTGGTGTTACACGCGACAGACATTATGGCAAATCTGATTGGAATGGGAAAGAATTTTCGGTAATTGATACCGGAGGTTATGTCCACAACAGTGATGATATTTTTGAAGAAGAGATACGTAAACAGGTTGTTCTGGCAATAGAAGAAACCGACGTTATCATCTTTATGGTTGATGTAAAAGAAGGACTTTCTCCTTTGGATGAAGATGTTGCAGATATGCTTCGCCGTACGAGTAAGAAGGTTTTTCTTGTTGCCAATAAAGTAGATAATAATGCCAGAATAAGCGAAATTAATGACTTTTATAGTTTAGGATTAGGCGATATCTATTGCATTTCTTCAATTAATGGAAGTGGTACAGGTGATTTACTTGATAAAGTTGTTGAAGAATTTAATGTAATTGAAGAAGAAGAAACTCCTAATCTACCAAAGATAACTATTATAGGAAGACCAAATGTAGGTAAATCTTCTTTAATAAATGCCTTGATTGGTGTTGAACGTAATATAGTTACTCCAATTGCAGGCACTACCCGCGATTCGTTATATACAAATTACAATAGTTTTGGTTTTAATTTCTTATTGGTTGATACCGCCGGAGTACGTAAGAAAGGCAAAGTGTTTGAAAACATAGAATTCTATTCTGTAATGCGTTCAATTAGAGCTATAGAGAATAGTGATGTTTGTATTCTGATGATTGATGCTACTTCAGGTTTAGAATCTCAGGATTTAAATCTTTTTAGTCTGGCTGAAAAAAATCATAAAGGAATAGTTGTTGTTGTTAATAAATGGGATTTGGTTGAGAAAGAAACTAATACTCATAAGGACTTTGAAGATCGTATTAGAGAAAAAATAGCTCCATTTAAGGATGTTCCTATTATTTTTACTTCGGTTCCTAATAAACAAAGAATCTTTAAGGTTTTGGAAACTGCTAATCAGGTTTACAAAAACAGGAATCGTAAAATCACTACTTCCGAACTTAATAATAAGTTACTCCCACTTATTTTAGACTCACCACCACCAGCATATAAAGGTAAATATATTAAAGTAAAATATATTACTCAGTTACCTTTAGCGTATCCTTCTTTCGTTTTCTTCTGTAATCTTCCGCAATATATCAGGGAAGAGTATAAGAGATTTATGGAAAATAAAATGAGAGAGATGTACGATTTCTCAGGAGTTCCGATGACTTTATATTTCAGACAAAAATAATACATCATTTACTATAATTAGTTTATGAAACCAGTTGTAGAAGTCCGTATTGATAAATGGCTTTGGGCTGTTAGAGTATTTAAAACCCGTAATCAGGCTTCGGAAGCTTGCAGAACAGGGAAAGTTAAAATATTGGATCAGGAAGTAAAAGCTTCTCGTAATGTTAAGGTTGGAGATACTATTGTTGTTCATATTGAGCAATTAAATAAGATACTTTATGTAAAAGCATTACTTGATAACAGGGTTTCGGCTAAACTTGTAATTGATTTTATGGAAGACCAGACTCCACAGGAAGAAATTGAACGTTTGAGATTGGCTAAAATTACTAATTTTGAGAAACGAGATTATGGTATTGGCCGTCCAACTAAGCGCGAAAGAAGAGATATAGAGAAGTTCAAGTACATTTAGTATAATTTCAAAAATACATTATTATGAAAAGAATACTTTCTTTTTTGATACTGATAATTGCATTCTCATACAATAGTCATGCACAGAAAACAAATCCAATAATTAAAGAAGTAACAAGCCTTTTGATGTTGCAAAGGGATGCATGGAACGAAGGAAATATCGAAAAATATATGAGTTATTACTGGCATTCGGATTCGTTGCGCTTTATGGGAAAGAGTGGTGTAACTAAAGGATTTCAGAATACTCTTGTGAAATATAAAAAGAGCTTTCCCGACAAGGAAACAATGGGTATTCTTACTTTTGAGAACTTAGAATTTGAGGTTATTGATAAAGAGAATATCATAGTTATCGGAAGCTGGAAACTATTAAGAACTAAGGATAACGTAGGAGGATATTTTTCTTTATTTTGGAGAAAAATTAACAATAAGTGGGTAATTATAATTGATCACACCAGTTAAAATCACAAAATGCATTCAAGAGATATTAGTAATATTATTAAGCGCCTTTTTGAACACGAACCAACTAAAGGGCAGCATCTTTTAATTGAGATGTTGGCAGAGTTCTTAAATAAGCCTTCAAAGAATGCATTTATCATAAAAGGTTATGCAGGTACTGGTAAAACAACAGTTGTGAGCGCCATCGTAAAAGCACTTCCTTATCTTGGCAAAAAGGCTGTTTTGCTTGCTCCTACAGGTCGTGCTGCCAAAGTACTTTCTGAATATTCGGGGCAACAGGCTCACACAATTCATAAAAAAATATATAGAATGCAGACCACAAAGGATGGACATACTTTTGTGACTCTTCAGGAAAATAAACATAAAAACACTTTGTTTATCGTTGATGAAGCTTCAATGATACCTGACTTTAATGCTGTAAAAGAGACTAGTTTGTTCTCCGAAAGGAGTGTTCTGGAAGATTTAATCTTTTATATTAATGAAGGTGCAGGCTGTAGTTTGATATTTATCGGCGATACTGCCCAGTTGCCACCAGTTGGTACTGATATTAGCCCTGCTTTAAATAAGCAATATCTGAATACTGCTTTCAATATGGAGTTTACTGAGTGCGAACTTACTGAAGTTGTTCGTCAGGCTAAGGAATCGGGGATATTAAGCAATGCTACTAATTTAAGGGAGATGGTTAAAGAAGAGGATTTTAATCTTCCTTTTTTTGATACGAATGGTTTTGTTGATATAAAAAGAATTAATGGCGCCGAACTTGAAGAGAGTTTAAACGATAGTTATAGCAAAGAAGGAAAAGAAAATATTGTTATCATTTGCCGTTCTAATAAGCGTGCAAACATCTATAACCAAGAGATAAGGAAGCGTATATTGTTTCAGGAAAACGAGATTTCAACAGGTGATTATATGATGGTTCTTAAGAATAATTATTTTTGGTTGCCCGAAGGTTCTGACGCAGGTTTTATTGCTAATGGTGATATAATTGAGATCCTCAGGATTAAAAAGACGGAAGAGATTTATGGGTATCGTTTTGCAGATGTAACTGTAAGATTGATTGATTATCCTGACGAAAAGGATCTGGATGTAAAGATTATGCTTGACACTATCATGCTCGAGACGCCTGCTTTAAAATATACGGATAGTCGTAAGCTTTGGGATGAGATAATGCTTGACTTTCAGGATGTCCCTTTGAAGAAAAACAGAATGTATAAAGTAAAAAACAGTCCGCATCTGAATGCTTTACAGGTTAAGTTTGCCTACTCATTAACTTGTCATAAAACTCAGGGCGGGCAATGGGATACAGTGTATGTCGACCAGGGTTATATCACTAAAGATATGATAAATACCGAGTATCTTCGCTGGCTTTATACCGCCACCACCCGCGCCGTAAAGAAGCTTTATCTTATCAATTTTAATGATTATTACTTTAAGGAGTAAGTGAAGGCTTTTAGGTGTTTAGTTATTTAGATTTTTAGGAATTATAATAATAAGGAGTATATTAATTATATTCCTTTTTTTTATGCCTATTATTATGATTTTTATTTTTATTATAATATGATGTCTTGGCTTTCGCCAGAAGATTATATTATTATAAAAATTGAATTAAATTAAAGAAAACAATGGTCTACTTTTTAAAAAATGGTCGATTAGTAAAACAACCGATGGGCCATTTTTTGAAAAATGGTGCATTAGTAAAGTATCGAATGGGTCATTTTTTGAAAAACGGAGCATTGGTAAAGTAACAAATGGATGATTTTTTGAAAAATGGTGCATTAGTAAAGTAACGAATGGATGATTTTTTGAAAAATGGTGCATTGGTAAAGTATCAAATGGGTCATTTTTTGAAAAATGGTGCATTAGTAAAGTATCAAATGGGTCATTTTTTGAAAAATGGTGCATTGGTAAAGTATCGAATGGACAACATTTTAAAATGTAAGCCTTGCCTTCTATTTAAAAACTATTTCTTTTTTAGTTTTACTAACCAGATAAACTCCTGTAAAGATAAATAAAGCAGCAATTACTTTTATGATATCCGGAAGTTCGGCACCAATTATAATTCCAATTATAGCAGCAATTAAAGGTTGGAGATAAGCATAAAAACCGGCTATAGTAGCATTTACATGTTTCAAAGCATAAACAATAAGCAGGTAAGCCAAAAAACTATTGAATACAATTATATATAATACAGCCATCCATGCTTTAAAACTTATACTTTGCCAATGAATCATTTCAGTATCAAAGGCTATAAGTGGCAAAGTAAAAATAAAACCGTAAAGAAAAACCCATTTTAAAACAGTTAATGGTTTGTATTTTGCCATGATAGGTTTCACCATTACAAGGTATATTGCGTATGAGAATCCATTTAATAATATTAATAAATTGCCTTCTAAAGTACCGGTTCCTACAACTTTATGTTTGCCATAAAGAATAATTATTAAAGCTCCTGTCAACCCCAAAACTATTCCTGATATCTTAAGAGTAGTAATCTTTTCTTTAATGATAAATGCTGCAATCAGCATCACCAGTATAGGGTTGGCAGTATGTATGATAGACGCATCGACAGGGGAGGTGAGATTTAATCCCAAATAAAATAATCCTTGATTTAAAGTGATGCCAAATAAACTAAATACGATAAGTTTGAACATATCTTTAGTCTCAATTTTTTCGTTTTTATAAAACAATTGAATTGTCCAAACAAGTATTAAAGCACCAAAAGCACGTAATAAAACTAATTGAACAGGATTAAAATAACCGGGCATCAATCCTTTAGAGACCCAATAATTTAATCCAAAAATCAAACTGGTAACAAATAAACTTAGATGCGCTTTCATGGAACAAAATTACGAATAAAAAATTAAAATATAATAAGTCTTACTTATTATGAATCCTTATATTTCTATTAACTGTAACGTTAAAAGCATTATAATAAAAAAGAAGGCTATTGTATTTACTACAACAACCTTCTTTAAAGTGCTAAATGATTAAATTATTAACTAAAATTTAGTATTCAGAAAAGTAGGTTTGAAAGTTATCATAAAATAAGCAAATTGTGGAAATTTAGAGCTCCCTTGCGAAATCTTATTCAAATATTCTAACGTATTGTACTGCCTCATAAAACAATAACCTAAACTTAAATTCATTTCTTTGGAAGCTGTGTAAGTATAAACGATATCAAATTCGTAAGCAAGCATCTTATCAAACTTATAACATTTATTCACGATAGGAGTTAAAGGCGAAACAGGAAGTACAGCTTGTTTAGGTATATATTCCTTATCTATAGAAAACGAATGCAAAGTGAGTTCAAGATTATGATTCTCTTTTGGCGTTATATTCAATCTCGCATAAATGTCATTAATACCAGCGCCATTGGTGATATCTGAATTGGTTCCTAAAAAATGATCCATATAACCTAAAAAGTGATGATTGGAGCCGTATAATTTATCAAAAGTAGTAGATTTAGTTTTAACAGCAGTAGTATCCGAGAAATCAGTTCCAGAATAATGATCGTAGCCAATTATTAATTCATGTCTTTTGTCAAACCTATATGATAAATTTACTGAGTAGAACATGGCATTTACATCGCGACCATCAGACAAGGCACCTGTTTGATAATAGAAGATAGCTCCTGCTTTAAATTTATCAGTTTTGAAATTAATATTTGGCCCAATAGTATATCTATTCTTAAAATTGTTTAACTGATTTAGTTTCTGATTAACATCCAGCAATGACATCAATGAAATATCAAGCTTATTTCCCATAAACTTCTTGTTCAGCCATAAATACGACAGATATTTGTAGGCTTTAAGATTATAATAATCTAAATACAATGCAGTAGTATTAGCATTATTTATAGCAAACCCCAGATCAACCCTGATATTATTTATTTTATTGTCAAATTGTAACAAAGCAAGGTCGTGAGTTACGCCCCAATCAGTCCAATTTGATGCAGTTATCAAACGTTCATCATCATACTTTATCTGTTGCCTGCCAAATTTTACTGAGCAGTTAGTAGTAAAATTATATTTTGCCCATGCCTCAAAGATACCTATATTATTATTATAGTCAGAAGGAGTGTTTTGCCCCCAAGCTCTTACATCCTGGATTGAAAATGTAAAAGTTAAGTCATCCTTCTTATAATCAAGGTTAAGTCTGCTCCTCTGAATTACTAATCCATAAGGAACTTTTGTAGAATCTCGCAATGCTTTGTAACCATCCATTAACATTGCTTTCTCTCTCAGTTCGCCTGATAAGGTAAACTGTGCTTTAATTGGTGCTATTGCGAATAATAATATCACTAATAACAAAGGGAATCTGTGCTTCTTCATTTGAAATGTTTTTTAATTGAATTGCAAAATTAAACATTTCACTAAAATAATAATATTATAAATGAAAAATGTTTTCTAATAATAAAATTACTCTAGGTTTAATGAGCTTTATGTTAGTTCAGGCCTAGATTTAGTAAAATAAATAGTAAAAATTGAGCAAATATTGGTTATAGACTCAGTTTAACTCTGTTTTTGTTATAAAAAAATTGGAAATATGCTACTTTTTCAAATTATTAATTAATAAATAGTAGTTATAAAAGAAGTATTTAGGTACTATAATTAAAATTAATTCAAAATTATTTGTTAAAAAGCACTTTTGTTACTAAAAAAACAATAATTTTACACCCTCAAAAAAAACATTAAATTAAAATAAATCATGGCAAAAGTAATACAAATATCAGAAGCAACATCATTAGCATTTCATGCTATAGTTTTAATCGGAAGATCAAAAACTGTAATTAACGTACAACACATTGCTGAGGTAACAGGAGCATCACGACATCACTTGGCAAAAGTACTTCAGCGTTTGGTAAAAGATAAGTACGTTAAATCAACCAAAGGGCCTGCAGGTGGTTTTGAATTAAATAAGAAGCCGGAAAAAATCACATTATTCGATATATACCAATCAATAGAAGGACCGGTAGTAGAAACTGGCTGCCCATTAGATAGGAACATATGTCCTTTTACAAACTGCCTAACTGGAGGAGTGGTTGCCGATCTTACTAAACAATTCATTGATCATTTTAGCAGCTTAACACTTACTTCTTATTTATAAAATTAAGTATATTCAAGTAAATAGCTTATCAATAAAAAGTTTGTGCAATAATGTTTTAATACTTAAATTATTTAAGTATTCATTTACCGTATTTAATAATATCTAAATTAATTAGCTATTGATAATGCAAAATCATTAACTTTGCCAACAATTAAATTGCTATAAATAATTAAAACAAATAAATCATGTATAATAAGTTACAAGAACATTTACAGAAAGAATTAGGCAACATTAAAGAAGCAGGATTATACAAAAACGAACGTATAATTGTGTCGGCACAAGACGCCGAAATAAAAGTAAGTACAGGACAAACAGTTCTTAACTTTTGCGCCAATAATTATTTAGGATTATCAAATAACCCTAAATTAATTCAGGCAGCCAAAGACGCAATGGATAGCCGTGGATATGGCATGTCGTCAGTACGTTTTATCTGTGGAACCCAAGACTTACACAAAGAATTGGAAAAGAAAATTGCAGAGTTTTTTGGCATGGAAGACACCATTTTATACGCTGCTTGCTTCGACGCTAATGGCGGAGTATTTGAACCCTTATTATCCGAAGAAGACGCAATAATTTCTGACGCGTTAAACCACGCATCAATTATCGACGGAGTACGTTTATGCAAAGCCGTGAGATACCGCTACAACAATGCTGATATGGCAGATTTGGAAGAACAATTAAAGGCTGCTCAAGCACAGCGCTTCCGTTTAATCGTAACCGACGGAGTTTTCTCGATGGACGGCAATGTTGCTCCATTAGATAAGATATACGAACTTGCAAACAAGTACGATGCCATGATTATGGTTGACGAATCTCACTCGGCAGGTGTAGTTGGTAAAACCGGTAGAGGTGTTACCGAACTTTATAACCTTAAAGGTAAATGCGAGATCATTACAGGAACTTTAGGAAAAGCTTTCGGTGGTGCAATCGGCGGATTTACAACAGGTAAGAAAGAGATTATAGATATGCTTCGTCAGCGCTCACGTCCTTATTTATTTTCAAACTCTATCCCTCCAATGGTAGCTGCGGCAGGTATAAAGATGGTTGAAATGATGAGCGAAACGAACGAGTTACAAGATAAACTACATGAGAATACTGCTTATTTTTCTCAGAAAATGATTGAAGCAGGCTTCGATTGTAAACCAACACAATCGGCAATCGTTGCAGTAATGCTTTACGATGCAAAATTATCTCAGGAATTAGCTGCTAAACTGTTGGATGAAGGTATATATGTTATCGGTTTTTACTATCCGGTAGTACCTCAGGGAAAAGCCCGTATTCGTGTACAGGTTTCTGCTGCCCACGAACGTGCGCACTTAGATAAATGTATTGCAGCCTTTACTAAAGTTGGAAAAGAATTAGGTGTAATAAAATAATATAAATAAGTAAAGAGGGACACCGTCATTGCGAGGGCTTGCCCGAAGCAATCTAATTAATAAGATTGCTTCACTACGTTCGCAATGACGGTTACTTAATAAGTAGAATAGTTCTTCTTTTTTAAGGTTTAAAAACAATATATCTTATGAGAATAGTAATTACCTTCCTTTTTATAATAGTATTTTCGAATAACTATTCTCAAACAATAGTTACAAATAAAGTAACTCAAACGTATATTCCGAAAGACAGTTTAAAGAAAGAATTTGTTGGGAAAACTCTTATAGATGACCAAGTTCATATCTGGACTTCACCTTTCAGAATAAAAACCAAAGACCTTGTATATTTATTACCAATAGGAGTTGTAGCCGGGCTAACCATTAAATACGATGAAGACATTCACCGCAATGTGATGCAGTTTAAAAACGATAATTCGTGGGTAGGTAAACTTAGTCCGCAATTAACACATTGCGGCGAATTACCAGTTGTGGGCGGTGTTACTTTTCTGTTTTATTCAGGAGGCTATCTATTAAAGGACGATAAAGCGATGCAAACAGGAGCTCTTGCCGTCAATGCTTTAGTTGATGCAACTATAGTTGTAGAAGTATTAAAAACTATTGCCGGTCGCCAAAGACCACGCGTAGGGGAGGCCAAAAATGTATGGAATATATTCCCAAACTCATTGGATATTTTCACAAGCAACAATCCTGATAAATATAATTCATTTCCTTCGGGACACACAATAACTGCTTTCACGTTGGCAACAGTTATAGCTCAACAGTATAAAGAAACAATTTATGTTCCAATAATAGCTTATACAATAGCTACGGGTGTGGGATTATCCCGTACAACGGAGAATGCTCACTGGCTTTCGGATGTGATGATAGGTGCAGCACTTGGTTATGGGATCGGTAAATTCGTAGCTCAAAAACACAAGAAAACTAACTGGGTTATCTTCCCTACTTCTTGGAATAACAACTTAATGCTTACGGGCATTTATAGGTTGTAAAAAAGAGTACTTAAAGTACTTAAAGTGCCTTGAGTGCCTTCTATGTTGCAAAACAAGTTTCATAGTTGACATTTAACTTTTTTTTATAATTTTGTGTCATAAGTCTGAAGAGGAAGTGAGCTCTGCTGGAGAGCAACTCACCAG
>CAIWDQ010000270.1 GCA_903911455.1 uncultured bacterium | reverse complement strand
AGATGTCCTACATATTTTTAGAGATGATGTGATTGCAAAAGAAACCTCTTACGATAATTTATATATTCAGAAATTCAGTAACTCAAAACTTGCTTTTAAAAATAACAAACAAATGGACACGCAGTATAAAATCAGAATAAGGTGCGGAAAAAATGAGAAAACACAGGATATAAGTTTGGAATTAAAAAATAATTCTCTAATTAAATCTTCATTTTACGGGAAAGAAGATTTGTTAAACAGACAAATCAAGTTTGTGGTCATTAATTTTAAACGAGCTTTAATTGAACTTGGGGCTTTCCCTAAATTGATGTAATATACTGTATAATGTAACGAATTTAAGCTTATTAATCAAGTCTATAAATTAAATAATATTGTAGTCCTTTTTAAGGAATATTTAGATTAAAAAATTATTTAAGATAGTTTTCTTTTTTACCTACTTGATTTGTTAAGTAAAATTGATTTAACACATAATAAACAGCAAATAATCCTGGTAATGAAAAGACTATTAAATATCGCAAAGGAACCCCGAGAGTAAAGAATCCTGCAACTAAAACAAATGATAACCCAGCTCCAATATCCCAACCAAGCTCCCCAAAAAAATTAAACCACAAAGTATTTTCTGATTGTTTTGCTATATTGTAAAGCCCAACTTCAAAAGAACTACTATAAAACATAGTCCCAAAAGCAAGAATAATATCTATAATAATTATTGATGGCATAGTTGTAATAAAAAATGCTCGAGATATTATTACAATACCAGTTATTATTAAACCAATAGAAATAATACGTTTACCATTCCCTTTATCTATCAAATAACCTAATAAAATAGCAAGTGCCACTGTGATAAATAATTCAAAAGTTACAAGACCACCAAAAGTAACATAATTTCTAACAAGATAATAAAGGACAATAGTCCATACAAATGAATGTATGGACAAAATCCCAGCACCAGCTTGTAATACCATTCCTCTTTTATCAATAGTTTTTATGGCATTCTTGAAATGTATTGGTTTACCAGGCTTTATATCGCGAGCAAAGAAAAGAGGGAATATAGACAAAAGCATTATAATCATAGCCGCAATATATAAAGATAAAAATCCAAGTTTAGTAATTAATATACCTCCGATAAGTGGTGCAGTCATTTGTAATATGGTAATGAATCCTATCATTGTTGCTACTTGTTTCCCACGACTACTATTATCACCAGCAATTGCATAGTATGAGTGAAATGGTAGCCAATAAGTTATGTCACAAATAGCAAGATAAAATATGTAAAAGTATAGCCAGCTATTTACTCCGTTTACTTTGGAAATAACAAGAAAAATCCCACTACCGACAAAAACACCGAAAATCAATGCTCGTTTTAATCCAATTTTTTCTGATAATAATAGAGAAAGTGGTCTTAAAATTCCTCGTAAGATACAATCTCCAGCCCAAGTCATAGCAATAATAGGAAATGAAATACCAATACTTAAAAAGTATACTGCACTAAATGTGTTAAAAATATTACCACTAAAACGTTGAATACCTGAATGTAGAGCAAGTAAATTTATTGTTTTATTTGAAAAGTCCATAAGTGAATATATTACATATTATTCTAGCATATATAAAAACAATTTGGAAGTATGTAAATATTAAGTAATTTTGCCTAATAAATGATAACTAATAATTATCAATGTATAAATTTTTACTATATGGTCATAATATTAATTCAAAATCATTATTTCAATTATTAAACAACCAAGTATGAAATTATTAATAATCACATTACATGCAGACCCTACTATTAATCCAGGAGCAGAAGAAGGTGGTGGTACACATATGTATGTAAATGAAATTATAAATCTTCTTGTATATAAACAAGTAGATTCTTTGGTTATAACAAGAAAAGCTTCCAATGGATTGAATAATTTTCAATATGGAAATGTACTAATAAAAAGAATAAACATTGGGCCTGCAACTAATTGGGATAAAAATAATTTAGACAAAAGAGAATCTGACATTAAACATCATATATACAACGAATTAAAATTATACGATTTTGTGCCAGATCTAGTCCATTCTATTTATTGGCATTCAGGCAGGGCAGGAGTATTTTTCTCTGAATTTTTTGATGTTCCGCTTATTCATACTGTCATTTCATTAGGCGCTAGAAAAAAGGAAGCAGGATATGAAGTTTCTAAATATAGAATTGATATTGAAAATAAAATCTTCTCAAAAGCAAAAGTTATAATTTCTGTTTCTGAACAAGAAAAACAAGATTTAATTGAATATTACAATGTCCCTCCTGAAAAAGTAAAAGTAATTGGGAGAGGTGTTGATACTATATTCATAGAACACTTATACAATGAAAAGGGAACTTTGATTTCAAGAAGGAGTTTAGATATAAAAAAATTCACAGACTATGAATTTTGAAAACATAAAAAAACCAATTGTTTATTTTGGGAGATTAACAGAATCGAAAGGATTTGAAATAACAATTAAAGCTGTTTATAAAATTTATAATGAATATCCTGAATCCATTGTTCCATTATGGATAATTGGAGGAAATTATATTGAGATTCAAAAATTCAGAGAATTGGAATCTTTACACAAAATAATTGAATACTTGGAGATAAGAAATCTTTTATTTTGGTGGGGGCAAGTTCCAAATAATTTTTTACCTTATATTTTATGTAAATGTTCAATGTTTTGTTTTACTTCTAAATATGAGCCAGGAGGGAGAACTATACTGGAAGCAATGGCCTCAAAATTAGTTGTTATTGCTACACCTCATGGATTTGCAAGAGAAACTATACAAAATGGAATTAATGGATTTATAATTGAAAATTATGAATCTTTAGACCAATGGGTAAATCTTATCTATACTTTACTTAAAAACCCAGAATTGTGCAATCAAATAGGTGAAGCTGCAAACAAAACTATTCAAAATAAATATACTATGCGTCATTTTCATAAAAGTCATTGGGATATTTATAATTCATTTATCCAAGAATACAATATCCCACTTTAAAATTATTAGAATCTTTTGAGTCAAAGGATATAGATTTATGTAAATACATTTCTTTTAGAAATATTGAGAATTCATTAAAAGAAAACATTTCTTCAGTTTTTTTTAGATCATCTTTTTTATTTAAAAGATAAAATATGTATGAAACAGCCTTTAATGCGGCAAATCTTCGTGAAAGAATATTTTTATTTATAGCTTCAATTACTAAAGTATCTTTTGTTTTTAAAAAATGCTCTATTACTGCCCAAGAAATATTATAAGCTTTTTCTTCATTTTTATTAAGAAAAGCAACTTGAGCAAGGTTAGTTCTTATTCTCCAAATCCATCTATGATTATTAGCTAATTCTCCATTTGATAACGCAATATCTAAATATGATTCCGCAATTTTAGAATTCCCTTGAAGCCAATGAATTACTCCAAGAATATTTTCAGCCCTCGATTCTTCAACAATATTAATTCTTTTTTTAGATAAAGGAATTGCATTATCTAATTGATTAATTGAAAGCTCAAAATTTCCTAAATAAAAATTAGCCATAGCAATATCAATTAGTAAATGAATATTTTCATCTTGTTTGAATTCTGTAAACATTTTCAAATAATTCTCTAGTGAAATTTGAGGATTTGTAGTAAGGTAATAAGCTGCAATATTTGAATATTTACCTAATTGTATTGGAGTGCTATTCCATTTTTTAACAGCTTGTTTGAAAAAAAATAATGACTCGTCTTTTTCTCCTAAATGTTTTAAATTAATACCGTATGCTACCAATATTTTATCTAAAATGTTTAAAGGAATATTATTTGAAAGATTTATTAAATCATATCCCTTTTGAAAATATTCTTTAGCTTTTTTAAAATTTTCTTCATTTGTATATTTCATCCCAAGAAAATAATAATACAAAAGCTTTTTCTCTACATTTAATTGATTAAAATCTTCATGTTTTTGTAATAAATCGAATAGTACCGGGGCTTTTCTATTAGATAAAAAGTTATACTTTTCATACAGAGTTAGTATCTGAAAAATCAAATCAAGAATTTCTGAATTTGATTCTTTAAATAATATTAGTGCACCTGATGATTTCATTACTAAATCAAGAGATTTTTCAAAATAATTAAGTGACCTTAAAGGATTAATATTATATTGATCTTGTGCAAATTTTCTGTATTCAATTTGTGATTGAATATATTTACCTGCATACTCATATAGTTTGCCGAGTACATCTGCCCTATGAATATGCTGGCGACTATGAAGTAATAATTCTGATGCAAAAATGTTTAATTCTTCATTTGATACAGCATATTTAAGATTATAAAAATATAAATCATGACTAAAACTAAGTATAAGTTTTTCTTCTTTTAGAGTAGAATGGAAAATTTCAAATTCTATAAGTTTGTATGGGTCAATATTTTTAAAAATAGATTCAAGTTCATTGTGAATAATGGAATTGTTATAAAAAAATAGAATTATTCCAATTTGTCTGCTTAATGTATTTGTTAATTTTCTTTCAAGTGTATTAGTAATTAAAACATCAATATTATTACTTCTTAAATTAACACTATCAATTAATATCGAACTGTCATCTAACCACCAGTAGTTATTATCTATTGAACGAATAACATTTTTGTCTTTTAAAAAATCTATATATAACCTAATGTAAAAAGGTATCTTTAAGGTGTTTGATGCAATAAAAGATATTAAATTAGGCATAGCACCAGGAATCAATGCTTTAATATACTCATTTACATCTTCGGTATCTAATGGATCAATTTTGAATGAACTAAATTTATTGCTTCTAATAATCGTATCAAGGTATTGTAACCATGAATTCTCTGGAATCGAAACTTGATCTTCTGTTCTATAAGTTGACAAAGCTAAAACAGGGATTGAATTTTTATTCAATCTTAAAAATAAATTTTTAAGAAAAGCAAAAAGATCATTTGATGATTTTTGTAGATTATCAATAATTAAAACAATCTTCTTCCTAATATTTTGATCATCCATTAACTTTACTAAAACTTCTAAACAAACTTCAACAGGAATAGATTCCTCAAATTTGTCTTTTCTCATTAATTCCAATATTTTAGAGCTAATTAATCTGTCTAATTTAAAATATTCGGATAGATAAGTAATGATAGTTTCGTTTTCTTCTAAAAATCTGAAATAATCTAACCCAATTAACTCAACAATTACTTCTTTTGTAAATGATAATATATTGTTTTCGAAAGAATTTGTAAAAAGTACTGTATATCCACTTTTATATAATCTTCTAACAACATGTTTTGCAAAAAAACTTTTTCCTTGACCTGAATCTCCTTTTAAAATAATTATTTCATTTCTGAACACTGAACAAAGTAGTTCTTCTAATAATTCATTTCTGTTCTTTCCAATTAGTTGAAAAGCAATATTATTCTCAATTTCCTCATCTTCAATAAAAGGAATTAACTTGATTGAGTTTAATAAAAGATTTTTATCTGATATTACTAAAGAAGAAGTATCAATTTTTCTTAATTCAATTTTAAATTCTTCTTTAATTGTATTAAAATATTTTGTTTTTGGAATAATTTTCCCTTCTTTAACGTTTAAATTACTAAGTTCTTGAATGGAATCAGAATCAATAGGTAAGCTATCAAATAATGTATTTATAAAATTCGTAAAATCAGCGATATTTCCATTCTCAATTTTTTCTTCACTTAGTTGATGAATTATTTTATCATAATGTGTATTTAATAAATTCCTATAATGATATCCATTAACTAATGTTATTTGTAAGCCTGATTTTTCTGCGAAAAGTAAAAGTTCGTTTATCGTTTGGGGAGTAAAAAAGCAATTTGTAACAAAGTATATAGATCTGATATTTGAGTTAGATGCAATAATGACACTACCTGATATATCTCCAATATCAACTGCTCTATTACCACCTCTTAACTTTGTTTCAATCCATATTTCAATTTTTGGAAAACTTAATACTTGTGAATAATTTTGTTTTTCAATTTTTACATCTTTCCCACCGTCTTTTGTCATTGGTGTAATAATGATTTCATCTCTTTTTAACCCAAAATCTAACTCAAATAAAATCCCAGTTAGGATTTCAAATTTTCTCCAGTTGTTTTTCGTAAAAACTTTGTCAATTAAATTATCCATCGCTAAAACGTATAATTATTAGTTATCCTTTATTAAGAATAACTAACATTGCATAGAAAAATCTTTTCTTGGATGCTTTGTAGTTAATATTTGTCTTTGCTTTTTACGATTTACATGTGTATATATTTGAGTAGTCATAATTGAACTATGTCCAAGAATGGATTGTATATATTTAATGTCAACATCTTTTTCAAGAAGGAGAGTAGCTAGAGTATGTCTAAAAACATGCGGAGTAATATGTTTCTGTATCTTTGCTTCTTTTGATAGTATCTTTACTATCCCTCTAATAGATTGGTCAGAAAGTTTGTTTCCTAAACGATTTATTAGAAAAAACCCTCCACTATTTTGAATTTTAATTTTGAAAGTTTTGTAATACTCTTTTAATATTTTAAGTGTTTCTTTGTTGCAAATTTGAATATTACGTTCTTTATTTCCTTTACCTTTTATACTAACTGTTCCTGAATAAAAATCCATATCCTCTTTTTTTAGATTGGCAATTTCTGAAACTCTTCCTCCTGTAGCAAATAACAATTCTATTACTACAACATTTCTCAGGGATTCAAAATAAGAATAAGCATTTAAATCTTTACATGAATTGTACTTAAAATAAGCTAATTTGAAGATAGCATTTACATCTCTAATTTCCATTACTTTTGGCAACGTCTTGTTCTCTTGGATCTTAATTCTCATTTTCCTAAAAGGATTGATAAGAATCTTATCTTCAAATTCAAAAAAGTTAAACATAGCTTTCATAGTAGCTATTTTCCGTTTAATAGATTTTGGTTTTAAAAATGAAATTTCTTCAAGATATTCTCTTATTTCAACCTTTGTAATTTTATCTATATCTAAAGAATGTTCTTTTTCAATTAGAAATTTAATAAATTGAGTTATGTCAATACTATATGCCTTTATAGTCTTTTCACTTAAGTTTTTTTCATACTTACAGTGATTAATGAATTCTTTAAAGTTATTTTGAATTGTGTTCATTTGAATTTTTTTTAATATTTATTATGAGTGAAACGTAAAAAGATTGTAAAATATAGGGTTTTTAATAATTAAACATCTTATTTCAGAAGTATAATATACTTGCAAAGCAGGAATTAAATTTTCAATAAAATATTATTATAGTTTTTTGAAGTAGTCTTTATTGAAATATTTTTAAAAAATTATTATGAAAATTAAAATATTCTGTTTTTAATTTAGTATCTTTGTCCGCGATATTTAAAAATAATTGTATGACATAAACTCTATAATATATTCATAAAAAAGCGTTAGCTTTTTATTTTTGTCTGAGAAATCTGGAAAATTTTTAACGATACAGAAATAATAAGTATTATCGCTCACGCCACGGCGTGGGCTTTTCTTATTTGTATCGTGGGCTTTCCAGAGCCTCTCAGACAGGTAAAGTTAAGTTCCCACGCTTTTTTATTTTATCAATTTATTATTTTCGTCTCCGGGAATTGGACAAAACATATTGTGGAGTCTAGAAACCATATTAAAAACGGGGCGTTACCGAAAAGCCAAATGAGTAGGGAAATTAATAAATTAATAAAAAATGAAAAAAACATTTTACTTCATCGCAACATTTGTATTTGTTGCTCTTTTATTTTGTTCATGTGCTATGAACAAAATAACAACACCTTTAGAAGTTCCGGATTACGATTTTTCTCCACCAAGCACTGTTGAGCCGGGTAGTGCTGGAATAAAAATTGCTTTATTTGAGCCAATTTATCAAGGAAATTTTGCCTATTCAGAAAAGTCACCTTTTAAACAATTTCGCTCTAGTATGGGAAAAGATTTTGAAGAAATCTTAACTGCAAGAGGCTATATCGTAAAAGGACCTTATGATGGCTACGATTTAATGACCTATTCAGATAAGACAGAATGCGAATTAGGCTTGTTTGCTGATATAGAAATGTATATTAGCGAAACTTCGGGAGGTTGGAGGTATTCTCCTCCAGGTGCATATGGCATGGGGGATGTTTCAAGATATCAAGGCACTTTAACTCTAAGTGGAAAAATTACACTTTATGTTTCAGAAACATTTACTAAACAAAAATTATTAGTTAAAAGTTTACCTATTCCGCAAACAGAAATTGTAGTAAAAGCTGAAGGTAAATATCAGGGATTTCAACAACCTAATACGATTCCATTAAATAATCCCGGAGTTCATAATCCTATCGCCAATGCTTTAAAGGAATTTTACCAATCCACTATGAAGAGAGTTTGGGATTTACTTCCAAAAGAAGATTTAATTCGTATAAAAAATCAAGTCCCTCAAATTAGGAAAGAAGCTGGATTTATTAAACAATAATAAAACATTAAATACAAATATATTATGAAAAAGATTATATTTTTAATCATAATTTGTTCTTTGATTTGTTTTCAATCTGAAGGACAAGAATGTTTAAGTGGAACTCACTGTCAAAATTTTGCAACTCAATATCCCACTACAACCTTTTCTACAACAAGCTCTAGTTGGTCATCTGTCAGTGCATACATGAATGCTGGTAATTGGACTTTGTTTAGTGTCACAAGTGGATATACATATGAATGGTCATATTGTGAATCATTCGGTGGAATGTCTACAGCTTGGGATGCTCAGATGACATTATATGAGTATAACAATCCTCCTAATGCAAATTTTCTTTGTTTCTCTGATGATTATTGCGGTACATATTCAACAGCACCGTATATAAGTTATACGGCTACTTTTACTGGTACTGTATTAATATTAACGAGTGCATATAATAATTCAACTTGGTGTCAAAGTAATACAGGTTCTCCATATAACAAGTTAGTCTGGAGAAGATCCGGTTCATCAGGATGTACGAATTGGGCAGTTAGTCCAACTTCTCAATCTGTCCCTGCTACAGGAGGTAGCTATTCAGCGACAGTAAGTGCTACAGGAACTTCGTGTTCATACAATCTTTCTTTCCCAAATTCTTGGATTGTCTTTGATAACTATGGATCGAATGGGGTGTTTAATTATCATGTAACCAACAACATCGTAGGATCTCAAACAGGATATATATATGTTAATGATGCAAATTCGGGAACAACTAATGTAGCTACTTTAACGATAAATCAAGCAGGAGCCTCAACAGGTACTGCCCCTACTGCAAACTTTAGTGTATCTCAAAATTCAATTAATCAAGGAGGAACTATCACCACTACTAATAATTCAACTGGTACTCCTACTCCAACATATTCATGGACGTCTACACCTTCAACAGGTGTAAGCTTTAATCCTAGTGCTACATCTACTAACCCTAGTATTACATTTGCAAATACAGGTTCATTTACTATTACTCTTACAGCTACAAATACTAACGGTTCAAATCAAACAAGTAAGACTATTACCGTGAATGGGGCAGTTCCGGGGACAGCCAATGTAACAGGGAATACAACAGCTTGTGCCAATACTCAAATGACTTTCACTGTTTCAGCCTCAAATGCGACTAATTACGCTTGGTCAGCCCCTGGGTGCAATCCTTCTACGCAAAATGGTACAAGTGCTAGTTTTACCACAACCCCTCAAAATTCGGGCAATATTACAATTACAGCCACTCCTTCTAATAGTAGTGGAAACGGAACAATGGGAAGTATCAATGTAACGGTTAATCCTACACCAATTACCCCAGTGATTTCTGCTCAAGGTGGAATTACAAGTTTTTGTCAGGGTTCTGGTTCAGCAACATTATTAGTAACAAATTCATGTACCGGATGTACCTATAATTGGAATCCTTCAGGAAGTGGAACAAGTAATAATGTAACAAATGCGGGAACGTATTCTTGTACTGCAACTACTCCTTCTTGTGGAACAAGTGCATCCTCAAATTCAATAACAATTACTACTAATACAATCCCAACAGCCTTATTTACCTATACTAACAATCAATGTAATTATAATTTTATAGATAATTCCACAAATAATCCGATTTCTTGGAATTGGAATTTTAATGATCCTAATTCTGGGAGCTATAATACATCTATCTTACAAAGTCCACAGCATACTTTTGTCGGGACACCACCTTTTAATGTTTCCTTGCAAGTAATTAATGCCTGTGGGAATAATACAATAAGTCATACTGTATCTTGCATAGTTGGGATTATAGAATTAGGGGACTCAATAAACAATGATCAATTTTCAATTAATCCTAATCCTGTAAAGAATTCTGCCATAATTAAATTAAAACTCTCCAAGAAAAGTAAAATATCTATTAAGTTATTAGATTTATTAGGTAAAGAAGTACTTACTATTTCTGAAGGTGAATTTAGCTCAGGGGGACATTCAGTTAATTTCATTAAACCCGAGAAACTAACTTACGGCAGTTATCTCATTCGATTTGTTTCAGACGAGTTTTCTGTTACTCGAAAAATAATTATTCAATAATTAAAGAATAATTTATATGAAAACGCTTTTCACTTTCATATTTTTTCTATCAATTTGCTTGGTTTTATCAGCCAAGCAAATTGATGAAAATACAGCCAAACTAATTGGTAAGAATTTTATAATTTCTCAAACTAGTAATATTAAAGCTAATATTAATTTAACTTTGGTTTATAAAGCAGGACAACATAAAAGTTCAGTTAATTTAAAATCTAATTCAGTAAATTACTTTTATATATTTAATTGTATAAATTCAAAAGGCTTTGTGATTGTTTCTGCGGATGATAATGTAATGCCAATTTTAGGATATTCACTTCAAAGTTTATTCCTTACGGAAAACTTACCTTCTAACATTTCAGGATGGCTGTTGGATTATAGTAATCAGATTCAATTTGTGATTGAAAATAATCTCTTGCCAACTAAAGAAATTAAAACAGAATGGAAAAATCTTCTTCAAGGAAAAACACAAGGAAACAATACAAGATCAAGTGTGAGTCCTTTATTACAAACAACCTGGGATCAATCTCCCTATTATAACGATCTTTGTCCTTATGATAATTCTGCTTCCCAGCACACTGTTACAGGTTGTGTTGCCACAGCGATGGCTCAAATTATGAAATATTGGAATTATCCTTCAACTGGTACGGGCACTCATTCATATACTGACCCAACTTATGGATTACAATCTGCAAACTTTGGCACTACAACTTATAATTGGTCTTTAATGCCTAACTCCTTAACATCTTCAAACAGCTATATTGCAACTTTAAAGTATCAATGTGGTGTAAGTGTTAATATGAGTTATGGTATTGCCTCTAATGGTGGAAGTGGGGCATATGTATTAACAAATGATAATTTTGGATATCATGCAGTATCTGCTCAATCAGCTTTTACTACCTATTTTGGGTATAATTCTTCTACGATTCAAGGCGTATTACGCTCAAATTATCCTATTGATGCTAATTGGATTGCATTACTTAAAAATGAATTAGATAATGGACGTCCGGTTCAATATGTAGGACGAGAAACAAGTGGAGGCCATACATGGGTTTGTGATGGTTATGATCCATCAGGATATATGCATATGAACTGGGGATGGGGAGGCATTGATAATGGTTATTATTCTATTAATTCTCTTATCCCATCACCTGGGATAAATTTTAATCTGTATCACAGTGCCCTCATTGGTATTAAACCTATACCAAATTTATGCAATTATTCTTTATCTCAAAACAGTAATAGTTTTTCTTCAAATGGAGGCACTGGTAATTTTAATATAATTACTTCAACGAATTGTGCTTGGAATGTTACTTCTAATAATCCATCATGGCTACACATAACTTCAAGTTCAAGTGGGACTGGAAATGGGAATATTAGTTACAGCGTAGATCCAAACACAAACTCAAATACCTTAAATGGTTCAATAACTATTACAGGTTCTTCAACTAATTTAACATATAATATTACTGTAACAGGATTAAATTGTACGTATAGTCTTTCGCCTACATCGTCTACTCCTTGTCCTGCTACAGGTGGTAGTGGGAGCTTTTCTATAAACACAGCTAGTAATTGTGTTTGGTCTGCTTTTTCAAACAAACCTTTATGGTTACATATAACTTCAGCTACAAACGGTATAGGGAACAGCACTTTATTATATTCAGTTGATGCAAATACATCTACTAATACAGTGTCAGGGACAATTTCAGTAGTGGGACAGACATTTACAGTTACGATAAGTGGAGCAAGTGTAAATTGTGCAGTATCATTTATTCCTTCAGGTAATTTTCAACCTTTAGAATATTATGAAGGGGATTATAGTTTTGTTTATAATATTAATTCTTCCTGTGCTTATTCTACCTTATCAAGCAGTCCGGATTGGTTAAATGTAACCAGTGCTTTAAATAATGTAATAAAGTTTCATGTATCGGCTAATTTAAGCTTTTTCCCTAGAAATGGATTTATATCTATGAATGGAACTTCTATTATGATTACTCAAGCAGGGAATACTACCACTAATATTAATGAATTATCGCAATCAAATACTATTAAAATTTATCCAAATCCTGTTTCTAATGAACTAACTATCGAAAATATAGGAAATAATGAAAGAATATTTTTTGAGATTCTTAATTCAATTGGACAGTCTGTTTATAAAGGGAACTTTATCGGAAAAATAATATTACCAATAACAAATTTTATTTCAGGTGTTTACTTAATTATACTTGATAATGGGAAAGTATTTGAGTACAAGAAAATAATTAAGTTAAATACATTTTAAAGTTTAGTTATATTATGGATTTATCAAATAGAAAATATTACAAAAAGTCTGCTGTTCAAAATGGCAGGCTTTTTATCATAATTTTTAAATTTCATAATTATTTCATCACATTTTCACAATTGTGAGAATATTTAATTTACATAAATATCTGAAATACAATGCATACAAATTTCAATATTAAATTTTCATCATTATTTCGTAATTGTGAAATAAAAAACGCAAAGTATTCATTTTTTTACATTAAATTTGTGGCTTGAAATCTTGAATATGATGAATAATTATATTCTCAAAGTGTTAATTAAAATTAATAGAGTTTTCCCTACAAGAAATTAGGATTT
>CAIWDQ010000269.1 GCA_903911455.1 uncultured bacterium | reverse complement strand
TCAACCTTTATATAGTTTGGAGGCTCAAAAAGCACCTAAATTTATTCCTGATAGTGTTTTTACTATTAAAACCTCTAACTTTGAAACTAATTATATTTCATTTGTTAATGAAGGCATGTATCATTTTCAGGCTGACACAAATAATGCTGAGGGTTTAACTTTATTTGTATTTTATGATGGTTTTCCATCTGTAAAATCTCCGTTACAAATGATATATCCTTTAAGATATCTTTCGACAAGAAAGGAGTATGATGAACTAAATCAGAGTGTAGATTATAAAAATGCGGTGGATAAGTTCTGGCTTGATATAGCAGGTAATCCTGACAGGGCCATATCTTTAATTAAAAAATATTATACTGCCGTTAAAGATGCCAATCGTTATTATACTTCATTTATTGAAGGCTGGAGGACGGATAGAGGTATGATTTATACTGTATATGGGCCTCCAAATATAGTATATAGGAGTTCAAAAACTGAAACATGGGTGTATGGTGAATCAGGAAATTTACTATCTTTGAAGTTTGTTTTTGATAAGATTGAGAATCCTTTTACTGATAATGATTATGTTTTAAGAAGGGATCCTGATTTGAAAGCTAGCTGGTTTTCAGCTGTTGATATATGGAGAAGATGAGAAGAAAAATTATGCCTGCCTGCCGGTAGGCAGGAATTATGAATTATGAATTATGTTTAATTAAATAAAAAATGGAAAAAGAGAATTTAATTTATGGGCTTCGTCCGGTTATAGAAGCTATTAAATCCGGTAAAGAGATTGAAAAGATATTTATTCAAAACGGTTTGAGAGGTGAGATATACATTGAGCTGTTTCAGTTGTTGAAAGAGAATGATGTACATAGTCAATATGTACCTGTTGAGAAACTTAATAAGCTTACTCCTAAAAATCATCAAGGTATAGTGGCTTATACTTCAATTATCTCTTACACTAAGGTTGAAAGTGTTATCCCTTTTATTTATGAACATGGTAAAACTCCTTTAATTTTAATCTTAGATAGGATTACTGACGTTAGAAACTTCGGTGCTATTACACGTACTGCCGAATGTGCTGGTGTTGATGCAATTATTGTTCCAACAAGAGGAAGTGCCCAGATAAATTCTGACGCAGTTAAAACTTCTGCGGGGGCATTACATAAAATACCTGTTTGTAAAAGTGATAATCTGAAAGAAACGATTGATTTTTTGAAGAAAAGTGGATTACAAATCATTGCTGCGACTGAAAAGACTGATGATTTCCATTTTAAAACCGACTTTACCCCTCCTACTGCTATTATTATGGGCTCGGAAGAAGACGGTGTTTCGCCAGAATATCTCCGTTTATGCGATCATAAAGTTAAAATACCATTAAATGGTGAAATTGAATCATTAAATGTTTCGGTTGCATGTGGAATTATTTTATATGAAGCCTTAAGACAACGCGCTATTTAATATACAATTACCTCTATGTTCAGAATGCTTTTAATAGTTGGCTCAGGTGGTTTTATTGGTAGTGCAGCACGTTACCTTGGGCAGATTTTTATTAATAAATATTACCCTTCATCTTTCCCTTTGGGCACCTTTACAATTAATATAGTGGGCTGTTTATTAATAGGTATGATATATGCTTTCAGTGAGAAGGGTAATATCATGTCACCTGAAGTCAGAATGTTCCTTGCTACAGGTTTTTGTGGCGGTTTCACCACCTTTTCTACTTTTTCGTATGATATTCTTCAGTTATTAAAAGATAGAGAAATCCTAATTGCTTCAGGATATATCTCTTTGAGTGTGTTTTTGGGTATTCTTGCAGCTTATTTGGGTGTAATTATTGTAAAAGCATTTTAAAAAATAAATAGTATGGAACTTAATGGCGAAAAATTATTATTAAGAATATTTACAGGCTCATTAGATAAGATAAATAGTACTCCTATTTACGAAGTTATTGTGCATGATGCCAAGGATTTTGGCATTGCCGGTGCCACAGTTTTAAGAGGTATCATGTCGTATGGAGCTCATGGTTTTATACATACGGCTAAATTATTGGCAGTTTCGGATGATTTGCCCATTGTTATTGAAATTATTGATGAAGCTGATAAAATAAATGCTTTTGTTAAGACTATTGAAAAATATTTTGACAATCCTAAACACAGAGGTCTGATTACTTTAGAAAAAGTACATGTAATATTCCACCAATCAGTCATATCACCAGAATAATTATTGTTTTTATGATTTTAATATAAAAGAATTTCATTCTATATTATATTAAAGATCAGCAAAAATTGAATAAAGGAGGAAGTATCTCGAATAAAGTCGGCATTAAGTACCCTTAATGCGGAACTAAGTCCACTTAAGTCGGCATTAAGTCCCATTAAGTCGGAACTAAGTACACTTAATGCGGAACTAAGTACACTTAATGCGGAAGTATCTCGAGATAATGCCGACTTAATTCAATATAAAGAGGACTTAATTCAAATTAAGTAGGAATTAAGTCAGAGTAAAGCTGAAATTATTCAGTAAAGTGCTGAACTAATTCTATTAAAGTGGGAATCAAACTGAATTAAAGTAAAAAATAGCTTATTTATTTTATAATTTTAGAAATAATAACTCTTTAATGTTAATTTATGCTTAAAGTTTGTAAAAACATTAACTTCTTAAGTTATTATAACTACTTTTGTATTTTAATTTTAAACTAATCAAATTCAATTCAAATTATATAAAATGAGAAAAAATAAATCATTACTATTACTTTTCCATTCTTTAATAATAATAATACTGTATTCATGCTCATCAGGACATGCTGATAAAGAAAAAGCAATAAAACAAGTTGGAAAAACAATGATGGTTGAAGGCTTCATAGCAAAGCCAACTCTTTTAGATATGACAATATCAGTGTCAGGAACATTGAAATCATTTGAAGAAACAGTTTTAATGCCCGAAATATCAGGACGTGTTGTTGAAATCAATATTCAAGAAGGGAAATCTGTAAGAAAAGGATCATTATTAGTAAAACTTTATGACGGAGATTTGCAAGCACAGTTAAAAAAGCTTCAAGCACAGCTCAAAATAACAGAACAAACTTTAAAAAGACAAGCAGATTTGATGAAAGTAAACGGAATTAGCCAGCTAGATTACGACCAAACCTCGCTTCAGGTAAATTCAATAAATGCTGATATTGAAGTAATGAAAGTTCAAATACGAAAAACTGAAATATTAGCCCCATATGATGGTACTATTGGATTAAGAAACATAAGTTTAGGTGCACAAGTTTCGCCTACCACCGCATTAACCACTATAAGAGCTGTTCAACAACTTAAATTAGACTTTAGTATTCCTGAAAAATACAGCAAAGAAGTAACTACTGGTAAAAAAATAAAATTTACTGTTCAGGGTGATGATAATAAGTACGATGCTTCAGTAATTGCAACTGAAGAAGGTATAGATGCAAATACAAGAAATCTGAAAGTAAGAGCCGTTGTTAATAGTAAAAACAATTCATTAGTGCCTGGTAAGTTTGCAAATGTTGAATTAACTTTAGGTGAGAATAAAAATGCACTCATGATTCCAACACAAGCTATTATTCCTCAAGAAAAAGATAAAAAAGTTATCATTACAAAAGGCGGAAAGGCTAAAATGATAACTGTTAAGACGGGAATAAGGAAAGAATCCAGCATTGAAATACTTACAGGCATTGAAGAAGGTGACACAGTACTAACTACTGGTTTACTTTTTGTGAAACAGGGAGATGCAGTTAAAATTTCAAAACTTATTAAGTAAGAAATTATGACATTATCTGACTTTGCTTTAAAACGTCCGGTAGCATCTATCGTGATGAGTCTTGTAATAGTATTGTTTGGCTATATAGGATATAGTTTTTTAGGCGTAAGATTATATCCGGCTATAGATCCTCCAACTATTAGTGTTCAAACAAATTACACAGGTGCAAATGCCGAAATTATTGAATCCCAAATCACCGAACCTTTAGAAAAATCTATCAATGGTATTGAAGGAGTTCGTTCTATTTCTTCATCTTCAAATACAGGTAGTAGCAATATATTAGTTGAATTTAATGTTGGTGCCGATCTTGAAAAAGCAGCAAATGATGTACGTGATAAAACATCGCAAGCTTCACGTAATTTGCCACAAGATATTGATGCCCCTCCTATTGTTACTAAAGCAGATGCTAATGGTGATCCGATTATTACATTAGCAATTCAAAGTACTAAAATGAGTGCTTTAGAATTGAGTGATTATGCTGAGAATATTTTACAGGAAAAATTTCAAACTATCCCGGGAGTAAGTTCTGTAGGTTTGTTTGGACAAAAAAGACCAGCCATGCGTTTGTGGTTAAACCCTGATAAGATGGCTGCTTACAATGTAACTGCAATAGATATAAATAATGTTTTGCAGAAAGAAAATGTTGAGCTTCCAGGAGGTAAAATTAGAGGAAAATCAACTGAACTTATTATAAAAACATATGGAAAATTAGTTACTGAAGAAGATTTTAACAACCTAATCATAAAACAAACTAATGATCAGGTTGTAAGATTAAGTGATATTGGTGAAGCTGTTTTAGGACCTGAAAACGAAGAAATAACTGTTAAGTTAAATGGCGCTGAAGGTATTTCTTTAGCGTTAATTCCACTTCCGGGAGCTAATCATATTCAAATTGCTGATGAGTTTTTTAAAAGATTAGAAGAAGTAAAAAAGAATGTCCCTCAAGGTACTAGTTTAGATGTTGGTTTTGATAAATCTAAATTTGTAAAACAGTCAGTAAAAGATGTTACTGAAACATTAATGATTGCTATTTTACTGGTTGTTTTAATTATATTTCTTTTCTTTAGGAACTGGATTATAGCCTTACGTCCACTAATTGATATACCTGTATCCTTAATAGGAGCTTTTTTTATCATGTATATCTTCGGATTTTCAATTAATGTGCTTACATTATTAGCAATTGTCCTTGCAACCGGATTAGTTGTTGATGATGGTATAGTTGTAACTGAAAATATCTTTAAAAAGATAGAAGGAGGTATGGATAAATGGAAAGCAGCTTTTGAAGGTACGAGAGAAATCTTTTCAGTAGTTATTACAACTTCATTTACATTGGCAATTGTATTTATACCTGTAATATTTTTACAAGGTTTTACAGGTAGATTGTTCCGTGAATTTGGGATTGTATTAGCTGGAGCTGTTTTAATCTCAGCTTTTGTTTCATTAACATTGACACCCGTATTGAATGTGAAACTAGGTACATCTGGCACTCATCATTCAAAGTTCTATTTAATGACTGAACCATTCTTTGTAAATCTTGATTTGTATTATAGAAGATTACTTAAATCTTTTATGAAACATAGAATGATTTCAGTTTATATATTGGGTATTTGTGTAGCACTTATTTATTTATTAGGTAGTAATATAAAATCTGAGTTGGCTCCTTTAGAAGATCATAGCATCTTAAGAACCAACTTAACATTACCTGAGGGGACTGATTTTGATTATACCAAAAATTTATTGGAAAGAATTGGACAACAAGTAATGGATAGTGTACCTGAAAGTAGAATTGTATTTACTAGAATATCTCCTGGTGGTGGAGGTTCCTCAAGTAGTAATTCAGGAGGTATAAATATCTTTTTAACTGAACCTAATGAACGTAAAGCTACTCAACAAGAAATATATGATAGATTAGTAAAACTTTATAAACGTCATACAGCAGCACGTATTATTCCTATTCAGGAACAAACAATTGCAACTTCGCTTTCTGGTGGTTCGCAATTACCTGTACAATTTGTAATTCAGAATTTAGATTTCAGCAAAATTAAAGTATCTCTTCCTAAATTTCTTGAAGAAGCTCGCAAAGATCCTGTTTTTAGCAATGTAGATGTAAATCTTAAGTTCAATAAACCTGAAATAAATATTTTTGTTGACAGACTAAAAGCAACTAATCTGGGTGTTAATGAAATTGATGTTTCAAATACTCTCAATTTCGCTTTAAGCGGAAGAAGATATGATTATTTTAACAGAAATGGTAAACAATATTTTGTAATTGGACAGTTGGACAGAACTGAAAGAAATGAACCTGCTAATATTTCTTCCTTATATGTGAGGAATAATGTAGGTAATCTTATTCAATTAGATAACCTAGTTAAGTCTGAAGAAAATAGTAGTCCACCAACGTTGTATCATTTTAACAGATATAAAGCTGCAACAGTATCAGCTTCTCTGGCTGAAGGAAGATCTCTTGGTGAAGGTGTTGAAGCAATGCAACGGATTGCTAAAAATGTACTTGACGATTCTTTTCATACCGATTTAAACGGACCTTCAAGAGACTTTGCCGAGAGTAGTTCTAATATTGCTTTTGCTTTAATAATGGCATTAGTTTTAATATATCTTATATTAGCAGCTCAGTTTGAAAGTTTCAGAGATCCTTTTACTATCATGTTAACAGTACCTTTAGCAATTGCAGGGGCATTGTTATCATTATGGATATTTGGCATGACATTAAATATATTTTCTGAAATTGGTATGATCATGTTAATTGGATTGGTTACTAAAAATGGTATTCTAATCGTTGAGTTTGCAAATCAGAAACGTAAGAAAGGGCTTAACAAGAGAGAAGCTGTATTTGAAGCTGCTGCAGCGCGATTACGTCCAATTTTAATGACATCTTTAGCTACTATTTTTGGTGCATTACCAATTGCTTTAGCATTAGGAGCAGGTGCACAAAGTCGTGTACCACTTGGTGTTGTTGTTGTTGGCGGTTTGTTATTTTCATTATTGCTTACTTTATTTGTTATACCTGTGATGTATACTCTTATTTCGGCAAGAAATCTTGAAGATACGATTGATACTGTTACTCCTGACAATTTAATTAGTTAAAATCTTAATAAGATGAAACGAATACTTCTTCTATTTATAATAATGATAAGCAGTTGTTACATTCATGCTCAGAATGTTTTAACTGTTGAAGATGCAATTAACATTGCACTTAAGAATAACTTTGATATATGGGTTGCACGTAACGATGCTGATATTTCTAAACTTAATAATACATATGGTAATGCAGGTGCACTTCCTGGAGTATCAATTACGGGCTCTGATAATTATGCAATCAATAATATTGATCAAAAGCTTTCGTCAGGTAGTGAGATTACAGCTAGTAATGCTCATTATAATACTTTTACTGCAGGAGTATTTCTTAACTGGACGCTGTTTGATGGTGGTAAAATGTTTGTTACTAAAAATAAACTAAACGAAATTCAAGCTTTAGGCGAACTACAATATAAAGATAAGGTTTTACTGACTATTTATAATGTAATTTCTGCTTATTATGATGTGGTAAGACAAACACAAGAGCTTAATTCTATAAATGAAGTAATAAATTACAACAAAGAAAGGGTTAAGATTTTACAAACTAGTTATGATGCAGGACTTATTCCAAAGAATAATCTTCTTCAATCTAAAATTGATTTGAATGTTTATACTGAAAACTTCATTAATCAAAAAAGTGTAATTATTGCATCCAAGAGAACTTTAAATCAATTGCTGTGTAGAGATGCCGGAACTATTGTTAATGTTACTGATTCGATAACTAATAACTTTGAACTTAAAAAAGAAGAGTTAATAAGTAAGATGTATTCGGCTAATACTTCCCTCCTATCGTTGCAAAAGCAAGTTGATATTTCTAAACTAAGTATTAAAGAGTTTAATTCTTTATATTATCCAAAGATTAATTTTATAACAGGATATAACTTTACAGAAAGTAATAACAGTGCTG
>CAIWDQ010000268.1 GCA_903911455.1 uncultured bacterium | reverse complement strand
CTGATGGGGGATATGCCAGTTTAATCAACCTTGAGTATGCACGCAAATCAGGCATAGCAAATATTGTGTTTAATAAGGCTGTTGGGAGCATGCAGAATATTGTTGTAATTAGCAAATTTAATTTCACCAGTTTTTCGCAAAAGTAAATCATCACTTTATTTTAAAAAAAGAGTCTTGTTTATTTGTTTGTGTTGCTGTGTGGAAGGCACAGAGCGTAGCGGAGTGCCTTCCACACAGCAACATTCTATTTTTCAATTAATTTATTATCAAATATATTTTTTCTGTTTTCCATCCTGTAGCTATTCCCATCAAGTTTTATCACTTCACAATGATAGAGTATCCTATCAAGTAATGCAGTGGCTAATACCTCATCTTCTAATGTTTCAGCCCATTGTTTTGGATATTTATTAGTTGTAATAACCAAAGAACATTGTTCGTGCAAATGGTTTATAAGATTGAAAAATGCTACTGCTTCGTGTTTCTTTATTGGCAATAACATGATGTCGTCAATTGCTATCAAATGAGCTTTTAAATAACGGTTATATTGGTTTAATGCTGATGAGGTCATTTCTTTCATTTTGAGAACATTTATTAATTCCTCCATCGTGCAAAAATATGCACGGTAGCCTTTGCTTACCGCTTCATTTATCAAGCCGGCTGCAATGTATGTTTTTCCGGTTCCACTGGGACCCATCAGTACAATATTATAAGCCTGTTCCATCCATAGTAGCTCCCGGATTTCTTTCATCTGATTTTTGTTTATTCCCGATGAAAAACTATAGTCATAATTATCCAAATTATGATTTCTGGGTAAGTGAGCTAATTTTATTCGCCTTTCCATATCATTCTTTTGTCGTTGTAAGACTTCCCGTTCCAAAAGATTATGTGTGTAGTCAATATACGTGGGCTTGTCTATTTGCGCCTGATGGATTAAATTATCTGCCTGATTGCGTAGCAGGGTTAATCGAAGTTGGTCAGCTAATTGTTTTATCTGTTTTATTTTTTCCATAATTACATTAGGTCTTGGTAAACATTTATTTTACTGGTTTGAGGTGTTATTTCTAATAATTCAAAATCACAATTGGTCTTTATCTGGGGGATTTCTATTTTGATTTTTGATTCGTGTTCCTGTTCTTTTTTATAATGATTGGCTATCTCTATCAACCGATTTGAGTTATAGACATTGTTTTCTAAACAAAAACCTATTGCTTTTAAAATGTATTCTTGTTCCAGTTCAGGAATGTGCTTTTCTATTACCAATAAATTATCCCGAATATAACGAGGTTTGTCTTTGTGTATCTGGTCTATATAAAACTCAACTTTTTCTTTATCTGCGAACTTTTGTAAAATGGATGCTTTTAATTTTGATATACTTTGACTTTTATCCCGACGATGATCCGTATTGTGAAGCGTGACTCCCCGATGATGACTAATTGTATGTGTCGTTAATAAGTCTTGTTGTGTTGTATAAATTTTAATTTCTTCGCCTTCTTCTTTTAATAAAACCCATGATTCGCTTCCCTGATAAGTGCCAAGAGGTAGACTGTAAAAATTGCTCTTATAACTAATGGTATTATCTTTCCGCACTTTATACTTCTTCTGCTGCTCTTGAGCCAGGTTATTTGAATATGGTTTAAAGGGGAGTAAATGTCCACGCTCTATTTCCCATTCCTGATGGGGTATCTTTTTAATTCCTGCATGTTCTTTACCATTTCCGGTGCGCTTTAACCATCCCAGAGCAGAATCATTTAAATTATCTTCTCCTTTGAAAACTCTTCCTCGTAAAAAATTCTTCTTTATAAATCCTACCACATTTTCCACTTTGCCCTTACTCTCAGGGTCGGATTTGCGACAAAATACGGGTGCAAAATCTCTATCTTTAAGATACTTCACAAATTCCTGAGTTGCTATTATATCCCCAAGGTTTTCTTCGGATAGCAGTACTCTGTCCTGGTCATATACAATTTCACGAGCTTGACCACCAAAATATTCAAACGCTTTTTCATGTGCCACAATCGTGCTCAGTGTCGTAAAGGGGGCAACCTGAAAATAGGTATACTTCTGGCGGGAACGACTTAATACCATTACAAAAAAATAGACCTTTTTCCTTCCCCCATTTTCTGTTTGCATCCAATACTGACCAAAATCTGCCTGTGCCTGTCGGCCATAATCCAGTTCCGGCAACTTCTCATATTCACGAACAGGATGTGATTTATGCTTCTTAATCCCATGAGTCTTACGTATGGTTTGAACAAAATTGTAAACCGTCTTACTATGTACTTTGGGTAAATCTACAAAGTGCTCTTTCAACTGATCTTCTATCTGTGAAGCAGATAAATATGGACGACTTTTTAATATCTCCTTTACGTAATCGTAATACGCTCTTAGCTTCTTGGGGAGATTACGAGTGCTCTTTAACCACTCATGGAACTCTTCTGCTGACATGTCCAAGTATTTACGAACTGTCGAGCGATCAATACCCAATTCAAGAGAAATTTGACTCTTATTTAGTCCTATACCTTTTAATTCTTTAACTTTGTACCACATAATTACCTTATTAGGGTTGTTATTCTTAGTCTTCATCTTTTGTCGTTTTGCAACTCTAAAGATGAAGACTTTTTTTTACCTTTTTTGGTGATTTCTATTTGCGAAAAATTGAGGGTGCAAAGTTGCTAATTACACGGGGAATACAATTCGCCGCGAGCGGGACACGGGGAATACAATTCGCCACGAGCGGGAACTTTTACGGATAGAACGGGAACACGGGGAATACAATTCGCCGCGAGCGGGACACGGCGAATACAATTCGCCGCGAGCGGG
>CAIWDQ010000267.1 GCA_903911455.1 uncultured bacterium | reverse complement strand
TTCTTTTTTCTTTTTCTTTTTTATTATGAAATGAATTGATTTTATAATTTAACTCCTTCACGCAAAGTAAATCCTACTTCTCATATAAAATAAAATCCTTGTTTTATACCTTGTACTCAATATATATTTGTATCTTTGTGATGCTTTTCAGAATTATTTTTTAAAAATATTGTAACAAATAAGTAATATCAATCGTCTTAAATCAAAAAAAATGATGGAACCAAAAAGATTATATCGCAACGTAAATGAAGGAGTGATAAGCGGAGTAGCGGCAGGACTTGCTGATTACTTTGTTATTGACCCTGTCATAATAAGAATATTATTAGTATTCTTAGCTATTCCCGGGATAGGATTTCTTATATATTTAATATTATGGATTATGATGCCAATTAAAAAAATAACATAATTATGAATGAAAAAAAATTATACAGAAGTTTAACTGAACGCAAAATAGCGGGAGTTTGTGGCGGTTTAGCCGAACATTTTATGATTGATCCTGTTATAGTAAGGATCATATTTGTATGCTTATTCTTTATGGGTTTAAGTGGTGGATTAATCTATATTATTTTATGGATAGTATTGCCTGAACAACCCAGAGAAATATACCAGGGATTTCAAGAACCTATAAAAGATGAACCAATTAATACTGACAACGAACCTATAAATTCAAACATTAACAATATGGAAAATCAATCAGAACAAAATAATAATTCCGAAAGAAAGATGAAACCTGCTAACCTTACAGGTGGTATAATGCTTATAACACTTGGTGTTCTGTTTTTATGCACCAGATTTATTCCTAATATAGATTTTGGTGATCTTTGGCCAGTTTTACTTATCGTAATAGGTATTACCATCATGTTTAAAGGTAATGCTTATCGCAAAAGAAATAAAAATTAACTATACATACGTAATTATGAAATACAAGAATATATTATGGGGAATTGTCCTCATTGGAATAGGTATCCTCTTTATTTTAAAGAATATGGGAATGATCCATTTCCATTGGCTGGCTATTTTTCAGTTATGGCCATTACTTTTAGTTCTATGGGGAATATCAATGATCCCAGTAAAAGATTATATCAAACTAATTCTTTCAGTGGTTTCAATTATAGCAGCATTGATAATAATCAGCTATAATCATTCAAATGTTTATATTGGATGGAGTTGCAAAAACAACAAGCAATTTAAACAACAAAACATTAATGAAACCTATGATTCTACAATTACTAAAGCAACGTTGGAACTAGATGCTGCTGCAGGTAATATAGATATTATCGAAGCTACTGATAAATTAATTGATTTTGATAATAAAGGAAGTATAGGAAATTATAAAATTAATACTTCTGTAAAAGATAGTTCAAAAATAATTAAGTTAGAACTTGAAGACAATGTTATTAATATCAATAGCAGTACCGAAGGGAATAACGCACTTATTAAATTAAATAAAAATCCGGTTTGGAATGTGAATATTGATGCAGGTGCTGCTAACCTTAATTTAGACCTGAGTATGTTTAAGATTGCTAGTGTTAAGATTAATGGCGGAGCATCAAAAGTTAGAATAAAACTTGGGACATTATCAAATAATATTAAGTTGGATGTTGAGGCAGGTGCGTCTTCAATAAATATTTTATTCCCTAAAGAGTCAGGATGTGAGGTAAAATCTGACAATGTTTTATCAAGTAAACAAATGCCGGATTTTAAAGAGATAAAAGAAGATATTTATCAAACAGATAGTTTTATTATTAAACCAAATAAGATATTTGTTTCGATAGATGCTGCTGTTTCTAAAATTAATATTCAAAAGTATTAACGACAGTTTACAACAAAATTAAAACTTAAAACCCTGTTCTAATATCTTTTTTCTTCGGATGTAGGGAACGTTATATTGAAGGTTATTGTTCCGGTTTCGGCAAACAATGCTTCTTTGGTGAAGTCTTTATTTTCATAGTTTTGAATACAGATATCAAAAGCTGTTGCTTTTATTGTTTTTTCAAAAGTAATTTTTTCGGCATCGCTTAAGTATTTTTCATAGTCGAGGAGCACTACTTTTTTAACTGTACCTGTGCTATCTATTGAAATAAAAGCAGCCATCATATTCTTTTTATTATAATGCTGAAGGTTTTTCATGGTAGCATATTTCTTCTCGCCCATTGTATTTAAAAGGATAGCTTTAACTTTTATTTCCTGCATCTTAAAGCAGTCTTTACGATAGCCTAAATACTTAGATTGTGAATAAGTAGAAAAGGAGATTATAATTAGGAACAATAAAATGTATTTTCTCATAGCAGATAGATTTTAAGTCCCCAAAATTACTAAATAAAATGATGTCTTTGGTAAGATCTTTTATTCTTTAATAAACTTAGTATTATAAACTCCATCATCATTTTCTATCTTTATAAAATAGATGCCTGCTTTTAAAGTTCCTACATTAATTATCTTATTATAAGTATCAGTAGTTATTAAATCTTCTTGATTATATAGCTTAGCTCCCTGTATATTATAAATACTGAACTTAGTTTTGCCTTTCTTAACAGAAGCTATGTTTATATTTAGTTTATCAGATGTTGGGTTGGGTGAAAGTTTTATATTATTAGATGCATTTAATTCTTTAATTCCTCCACCAGGAGATGTTACATACAAATTATAATTAGGCGAACTTTGGCCAATACCACATGAATTAATTGCTTGAACACTTAAAAAATAATTTCCTGATGCACCAATATTATTAAATTGAATAAATACACAACTATCATTAGGATAACCTATAATAACCGCACCAGGGTTAGTACAAATCCAATTGAATGAAGTTGCACTATTTACATTGTTAATACAAAAAATAACTATTGAACCAAAATAAACTGTATGAGTTCCCGGACTTGTAACATTTGTAATTGCCCCAGGAGTTAATGGAAGCTGACAAAGATTAACTAGTTTACAGGTTTTATCATTCCCTGCATATTGATCGTTTGCTAATGTTGACCATGAACAAAGATTTAATGTTACTCCTGCTGGGGCAACAAATGTAGTATTAAATGTATATTGTATGGAATCTCCAATTGTACCTACAGGTGCTAGATATCCTGTCCATATTTCTTTAACAATAGGCTGAGAACCTATTTGATAATATAATGTATCCAAAAATATTGGATTTGTTCCAAAGTTTTGAAGGACTACTTTTACTTTAGATGTGGAGTTATTGATAATTGTATCCAATGGTAGCATTATTTGCGTTACCCCTACATCATTAGCAGCCAGGTTTATCGCTACGCTTTTGCATTTTATATCATTAGCAGCATAAACATCATTAGCTGCTTGAACATTGGTGCAAATATAAAAACTAGAAGGAATAACATTATAAGGTGTAGTAAAAGTAAAATAAGCAGTATTGCCGGGAACTATACCTGTTCCTGTATAAGTATCAAAAATACCTGTCCCATTATTAATAGTATAACACAAAGGGAAGTTAGATATTGTGGTATTACCAAAATTATGAATCTTAATTGTTGGATATATAACATCTCCAATATTAACAACATTTGTTGGACTTATAATTGAATCAACACCTACATCATTTATCCCACCAATATTAACTGTATAATCTACCGTTTGTCCAATTGTTGTGGTATCGCAGGCATTGGTAAAATTGTATCCTGAATTCATTCGAATACGCATTCTTTTGATACCAGAAGTAGCAGTAGTAGGGATAGTGATATTCTGATTATAAAACCCCTGACTAACATTACTAAGTTGAAGCACCAATTCGTTAGTATTATTAAATGTGGAATCATTGTTATAATCTATCCATGCTTTTACATAATTAAAAGCTGAAAGTGATTTAACTTTAAACTTTAGATTATAGGTATTGCCTTGCATCAGATTAGGTGCAGTATAATTCAGAAAAGTATATCCCAACTAAGAGGCGAAAAACAAAAAGTATAAGGAATAAATATAAATTTGCCTGTTTTTTAATAACTTAAACTGACGGCAGTAAAAACAAAAAATACATTTTGACTAATTTTGCCTATCGTTTTGCCTGTTTTTAAATTTCATTTAAACGATTTTTAATGGACTATTGATGGATATAACCAACAATGGCAGAAAATAGCCTAAATATTATAATAATACGATATTTAGGCTATTTTTTTTATATTTAAATGATACCTATTTGATATCATTTTCCTGATGCCGGGAATATGATGTTATTTTGTTTATGTAAACGAAAAATATGTGTTGGGGGGGCAGTTGGGGGGGCAGTTGCAGGGGCAAAGAGATATTAATAAAATATAGATAAGTATTTTAAACACCTTTAAAACGATACTAAAAACATTATTAAAGAATAGATAATACCATAAAAGAAACCGTTTAAATATAGTAAAAAAGTGTTTAAACATTAATATATCAACTATATAAGCAATAAAACAGAGTGAGTATAAAAAATTATTGATTATTCTATGCGGATTACACCAACTACTATTGATATTTTTCGGATCGATGTTTTGGCTATTTGAAACGGTGGATAGTTTTGGTGATTATCACTTCTACATTCAATTAAGTCTTTATCTTCTTTAAATTGGAATAATCTTTTGACGAGCGGCCCTTGATCAGTATCCAGGACATAAACTTTACCCCATTGGAAGAAACTAAGATCGTGAACCGGACGACAAGCAAGTAAATCACCATTAGAATATTTGGGATACATTGAAGATCCACCAACACGAATAAGATACTTAACTCCTTTCTCTAAAAACTCAGGTATAACATAGTTTTCTATAATCTCATAATCTATAACCTGAGTATCTCCATTTGCAAAACCAGCCATTGCACTGATAGGAATAAGAGGGATTCCCTTTTCATATTTAATAGCCGGTTCTTTTATTAAATTAATTATTTTTTTAGTTCGTGCCTGCTTTTTAGGAATAGCATCATAAGAAATTTCAAGATTATATAAATCATCCATAGAGATTCCATGAAATTGGGCAATTTTACTTATGATATCTATGTCGGGTTTGGTTACTCCGATCTCAATATTGGACAAAACTGTTCGACCTATGCCTAATTTATTGGCAAATTCACTTTGAGTGAGTTTGCTTAACTTCCTTATATTCCTTATATTGTCAATCAAATACATTTCATAAAAATTATTTAACAAAAATTTAACATTAATAAATGTCTAGTATTATGGAATTCCTAAATATTAAGTATTATCTTTGCAGCGTAAAAAAGATTTACAAAAGTAATAAAAAAAATCAAAGTTTATATGCTAACTAAAGATTTAACATTTCAAGAAAAGAGAGACCTGATTCAAAAGTTACGTCAGGAGCTTAATTTAACTATGATTGCTGAAGATTTAAAAATTTCTAAAACATTACTCACATTTATATTGAATGGAGAAAGAAAAGATACCTGTGGTGCTATTGATTATTGCTTTAATAAGATTGAAAGTACTGTTAAATCAATAAACAATTAACAATATATGTACACATCATATAATAATATAAACTGTATTACCGGGCATCAATTTATTGATATGTTTGGGTATTATGCTTATAAAGATGGTGTGAAAAGAGGTCATTTTATAAAACATGGTAGGGGAGGTAATGGAAGAGATATATTTATTGAAGTAAATAATCGTATGAGAAGAGATTATCGAGAGGCTATAATAAATGAATTCGGTACTATTGAAAAAGCAGCTACCGGAAGTTATATAGATAATATAGTAACTGACGAAAAAGCCCGGGTGTTCTTTAAAGAATTGGAACTTGACACTAATGTTTATTTGAGTACTGAGAAGGTTGCACTATACACTAATGAAGCGACACTTTTAAATACTATTCAAATGGTGTTTGAAAAGCAGATAAGAAGAATGAGTGCTGTTGGTAAAAGGAAAAGCAGTAAGGAATTGCGGTTATATTTCATTAATTAGTAATTATGGGAATGATAATTCGCAGAAGATAACTGCTGAAGCTGGAGAATGGTTAGTGGCTCGCTATAGTTCGATGCACAACATGGTTACTTTATCGCAATTACATCTTGAATATAATGTAAAAGCTATTGAAAAGGGTTGGAAACATCTGAAAAGCCTTGAGGCTATAGATATTTATCTGAATAAACCTGAAATAAAGCCAAAATGGTATGCTTCACGTTATGGTGAACTTAACTTTAAGGAAAAATACACACGTCAGCACAGGACTTTAATGCCTACTTTAAGAGACTCATTGTGGTATAGCGACGGTACTAAATTAAATTATTTCTACTTAAATGAATCCGGTAAGGTTGAAACTTGCACCGTTTATGAAGTTATTGATACTTATAGTGAAGTTTTAATGGGACATCACGTTAGTAAAACGGAAGATTACGAAGCCCAGTACCATGCGTTTAAATCTGCCCTTAAATTTTCGGAACATAAACCTTACGAATTAAAATATGACAATCAGGGCGGACACTCAAAACTAAATACAGGAGGTTTCCTTCAGCAGATTGCACACCTATCATTAAACACCGCTCCTTATAATGGCAAATCAAAAACTATTGAAAGTATATTCGGAAGATTCCAATCACAATTCTTGCATAAGGACTGGTTTTTTACAGGGCAGAACATTCAGGCTGTTAAACTGGAATCGAAAGTGAACATGGAGTTTGTGTTGGCTAATAAAAACAATCTTCCTACCCTGCCTGAGATAAAAGAGATTTATCGTAAACGTCGTGAGGAATGGAATAATGCTCCTCACCCTAAAACAGGGATAGCACGCATTGAAATGTATAGAAATAGTGTTAATGAAGGGACTAAAAAGTTAGAACTTTGGGATATGATTGACATCTTCTGGTTGATGACAGATAAACCAAATACATACAGAGCTTCGGGTATTGAGATACAGGTTAAGAAAGAAAGATTTGCTTATGAGGTATTGACACCTGAAGGTAAACCTGACTTAGCATTCCTTTCTAATAATGTTGATCGTAAATTTTATGTAAAATACGATCCTGAAGATATGACACTGGCTGCCATTTACACGCAGGATGCAACCGGGTTCAGGTTTGTAGCTCACTTACACCCATATATTAAAATACAAAGGAATGTTCAGGAACAAATGGAAGGTGATATGGCATTTATTAAGAGCATGGAGCTTGCTAATAAAGTTATAAGATTACAAGTTCAGGAAGAATCAGAAGCTTTACTTGAGCGTCAGGGTGAGCATCCGGGGCAGCATGGGTTGGTAATGCCGAAGGTAAAAGGTGTGAAGACCTCTCCAACCTCTCCAAAGGAGAGACAAAAAAAAGCTGGAAGCTTGGGTGAGTATATGAAGGAAGTAAGTATGGCTATTGCTGATGTAGAAGAGGATAATGTATCACTATATGATATGTACTAAATCAATTAATAATAATATAAATCAAATAAATAAATACGATTATGATAAATTTTATGAACACAAAAATCGGTGAAGTTGTGATTCACCAAGTAGGAAACAAAACTTTAGAAGAAGGTGTAATGTTTTCAAAAAATATCATCATTTTAGATGAAGAAACAGAAGAAATACTAATTAAATATTTCTGTTCATCATTTTGTAAAAATGAATTATTCAATTTTACACATGAAACAGATACTAATTTAAATGAAGTATTTTATTATGCTGATAATATTTTTAATTGGCCAAAATCACTTCATGATGAGTCAATAAATATTGCAAAACATTTATATGAACAATCAGTACATCCAAAAATTAAGGGTGGGATTGTATATATAGCAACTTTTAAAGATGTTTTATTAGATGGTGAACCATGTAATGCAATAGGTATATTTAAATCTGAACATAAAGATACTTATTTAAAAAATAAATCTACTGATGGTAATATTAATATTGATTTAGATAGAGGTATTAATATTAATATACTTGATAAAGGGTGTTTTATATTTGATATAAATAGAAAAGAAGGATATAAAGTAGCTGTTATAGATAATCTATCTAAAGGTGGTGAAGCTTTATATTGGATTGATGATTTTCTACATTTAAGAGCCTGCCAAGATGACTACCATCATACAAAGAATCTTACCAATTTAATTAAAAGCTTTGTTAAGGAACAACTTCCAAATGAATATGAAATAAGTGGAGCTGTACAGGCAGAAATGCTTAATAATTCAAATACATTTTTGAAAGATAATGACAGTTTTAGCATTGAAGATTACTCAAATGAAATATTTAAACAACCTGAAATTATTGAAGGATTTAAAAACTATAAAAAGGAGTTTGAAAACGATAGAGATGTTAAAATACCAGACGATTTTGAAATAAGTGAAGATTGTATAAAAAAACAAGCAAAGCAGTTTAAGAGCGTAATTAAACTGGATAAAAACTTCCACTTATATATACATGGAGATTCTAAATTTATTGAACAGGGAGTTGATGAAACAACAGGTTTAAAATTCTATAAACTTCTTTATAAAGAAGAAAATTAATCAATCAATAAATAATTTCAATTATGCAAAACATAGACAAAAATAAGATTAAAGAAGCTTTACAAAATTACTGCGAACGTTACGGCAGTCAGAATAAAGCTGCAAGCAGCATGAGCGGTGTGAGCTCTGCAACCGTAAGCCAGATATTGAATGATAACTGGGAACTGGTGAATGATAAAATGTGGATGAATATTGCCAGTCAAATAGGTTATAAAAATGACGAATGGGTTGTGGTGGAGACCAGAGATTTTAAAATGATGACGGATCTGCTTAATGATTCAAAACAGTTTCACGTAGTCTCAGCTATTGTTGGGGATGCCGGTATTGGTAAAACAGAAGCTATCAAACATTTTATGTTTAACAATAAAAATGCTATCGTTCTTAATTGTAAGGAGTACTGGAATCGTAAATTATTCCTTTGCGAATTGCTTCAGCAGCTTGGCAGGGATAGTTCGGGACTTAACGTTGGTGAACTGATGAATGAAATTATCCGGGCTTTAAAAACTACTCAGAATCCTATTATCATAATGGACGAAGCAGACAAACTTACTGACCAAGTACTGTATTTCTTTATCACATTGTACAACGAATTGGAAGATCATTGCGGGATCATAATGTGTGCAACTGACCATTTAGAAAAAAGGATAAGAAAGGGATTGCGATTGAACCGCAAAGGCTATAAAGAAATCTATTCAAGGATAGGTAAGAAGTTTATTTCACTTCGTGGTGTAAATACAGTGGATGTACAGGCAATTTGTATTGCAAATGGTGTTCAGGATAAAAAGGAAATTGCCAAGATTACTAATGAATGTGACGGTGATTTGAGAAGGGTTAAGAAAATGATTCACGCATATAAACGTAGTTTATAAATCACTAATTACAATTGAAATTTAACTATTTAAACAGTATTTAAACGGTGAAAACAAACAGAGCAAAATCGGTTACAGAGATACTTCAGAAGAAACGGAATGTGTTGTCTTTTGAAGATAAGTTTAAAGATAGCTTTGGACAACCTGAACTTGCTTCTGTATGGTTGATATGGGGAAGTAGTGGTAGTGGTAAGACTTCACTTGCTTTGGAAATTGCCAGGTATTTATGTGAGCTTGGACTAAGGGTAGGTTATAACAGTTTGGAACAAGGTGATAGTTTAAGTATGGCAAATGCAATAGAACGTGCCAGACTGGAAGAGCAAAAAAGGAAGTTTATTTTATTGGATCGTGAACCGATTGCCAATACTATTATAAGATACAAAAAGCATAAAAGTCCTGATGTATTACTAATAGATTCAATTCAATATTCAAGGCTTAAATATTCGGAATACATTGACATGAAAAGCGAATTGCATGGTAAAATGATTATCATCATAAGCCAAGCAAGGGGTGAAGAACCTAAAGGCAGTACTGCTGATGGCATCCGGTTCGATGCTGATATAAAAATACATTGTAAGGGTTACAAGGCTTTCCCGATGAGTAGGTTTGGTGGGGAAGCTGAGTTTATAATATATCCTCAGGGAGCTTTAGAATACTGGGGTTTTAAGGAAAAAATACAAAACAATTAAGAATTAACAATTACAAAAACATCATATTATGAAACCAAGTGAAATTAAAAATGAAGTTGTTGCACGGTTGGGAATTAATGAAGATAATTATAATAAAGAAATATTTGAAAGCGGGATAGTTTTTATTGAATTTCTTTGCGGAGATGCTGAATGGCATAGGGAATTGATATCACGTCATCCTAAATTCTGGGAGTGGTGGAGCAATCAATTTCAATTAGCTGACTATAGATTATTAACCGGAGAATTTAACTTTGAGGAATGGTTGAATATGCATACTCCTAAAGGTTATTTGTATTCTCCGAACTATCCAATTTTTGAAAAGACTTATGAGGAACTCATTAATGAAATTAATAAAGATTTACAGCCATGTTAATAACAGTTCCATTAAATAGAAGACTACATAAACTTTTAAATGATCTTCATATTATGGATATGAAGGATGAACTGGTAAATGAGTTCACCGATCATAGAACTACTCATAGTAGTAAAATGACTTCAAATGAGGCTTTGCAGTTAATAAAATCATTGGAAAATAAGACTGTTGTAAGGGTAAATGAACTTGATAAACAGCGTAAAAAAGTTATATCAATAATGATTGAGATGTGGGCTATTGATGAAAAAGGTAAGGCTGATATGGATTTCATTTATTGGTTTAGTTTGAATTATATTCATAAATTTCATTTTAATAAATTAACGAAATCGGATTTAAGCAGCATGATATCTATACTTCAGAAGAAATGGCTGCCTTGGTTTTATAAACAAAAGAAAACTAATGTAGATTTTACTATTAAAACTCTTAAAAATGGAAACGAAATCGGATAAGTTGAGCATGCTGGATAAACAGATCATTGATATAAGAAAGGAAATGGATGTTTTGGAACAATGTTTTATTGATGGGATATTTAAAATACCTTCGGAACAACATTTATATTATCGTTGCCTGAGCGTGAATAAATATAGACTGGAATTAAAGAAGGAAATTGATGCAAGTAATATGATGTCTCCGATAGATTATAATTATTCATTTGATGAAAAGACAATTAGATATTAAAAAGTATGAATGAAAAGAAAACAACATTAGAAGAATTGCAACTTGAAAAAGAAAATATTGAAAGAATTATTATAAGATCTCGTGAATGGTTGACAAGACATAATTTTACGCATCCTGATTGGCAACAGATGAATGATAGTAAGTTTAAACTAATAGAGGATTTAGGTAGTGTGATAATTGACATTAATCAAATTAAAACAAAGGGTTATTTGGGTGCAATATAAGACAATTAAGAATTAATAATTTAAAAAATAATACAATGAATCAAAGTAAAAACGAAGAATGGATTGATGAAAGGGGTCGCAGAGTGCCGGCCGCTTATGTAAAAAAGTGTGATAAGTTTGCTGAAGTTTCAACTGAGAAGTTGCTTAAAGAGGCTGTTTCTTTGAATAAAAAATTAACTGCTTTTAAAGAAAAAATAATTAAAGATACTACAGAATTTATTGAAAAGAAAGCTATAAGTTTTGGAGGTAAAAAACCATCAGAGAATGGAAATTATGATATGTATAATTTTGATAGAAGTATCAAAGTTAGTGTTGCTATCAGCAATATTATTAAATATGACTCTGTTTTGGCACAAATGGCCAAAGAAAAATTTGATGAATATATGAATTCCGAATTTGGGGAAACTAAGGTTTATTTTAAAAATATGGTTATTGAGGCATTTTCGGTAACCAACGGAAAACTTGACCCTGGAAAAGTAGGTGTATTAACTGCCAGCAAAAGGGATAATCCTGATCCTTTGTTTCAAGAAGCTGTAGCTTTAATTGAACAAGCAGAAATTAGAAGTTATTCCGCTACATATCATAGAATATATACCAGAAATGATGACGGTAGTTATCAGTTAATTGATTTGAATTTTTCAAGTATATAATATAGCTCTGGATGGGCTTTATAAAATCCAATAAATAATATGAATTTAAATATTGAAAAAACAGAAGCTAAGAAGCTATTTCCTGAATGTCCGGAATGGTTTCAGAAAATTTTAAAAGAAAATTTTGGAGAAAATGTATTTAAGAAAAGAAGTTGGAATGAGATTACAACTTATGAAATTGCATGTGAAGAGTGTCCTGTTGATGATGATGATAAGATTTATGATACTGATGCTCCTCACATAGTTAGTTTAAAAAAACTTGATCATATTACTAAAGTTGTAAATGGTGATTGGAAAGCTGATATTTATAATACTAACCAAAAAAAGTGGTATCAGATATTTAAAGTTTTGGCTTCCGGTTCGGGCTTCGATTTTGCGGGTTCGGTTTCGGTCTGCGATATTTCGTACTCGGGTGTCGGTTCACGCCTTTCTTGCGAAACTGAGGAAAAGAGTGACTTTATTGGAAAACAATATTTAGACTTATTCAAATCAATAATAATTAAAAAGTAATTTAACCATGGTAAAAAAAATAACAAAACCAGAAAAAGAAAATGCTGAGTTTGATTTTAGAACAATCACAGGATTTAAAGAAGCATGTGAGTCTGAAAATATAGATTCTGATCAGCTTCCAGGTGTAGATAATATTCCTGAAGAATTTAGAAAACCAATAATTGCTGTTTACAAATTAATGGTTGCTACTAAAGCAGTTAATAAAGATTTTAAAGTAGACTACACAAATAGGAATCAATCAAAACATTTCCCTGTAGCAAGGGTTTTGCCTTCCGGTTCGGGCTTCGATTTTGCGGATTCGTGTTCGTGCTACGTTAATTCGTACACGGCTGTCGGTTCACGCCTTTTATCTGAAGATGATGAAAAGGCAATGCATCTCTTTAAAAATTTTGAGGAAGAATACAAAGATTGGTTTCTTTAATCAATAAAAAGGGTTGTATGCTGTTGCTGATGTTAGTTTTGCCTTCCGGTTCAGGCTTCGATTTTGCGAATTCGAATTCGAACTACGATAATTCGAACACGAATGTCAGTTCACAACTTTTTACAAATTTGCAGCATAAACCTTACTTACATAGTAAAAAACAAATTTAAATTTAAAGAGCGTTGGTAATTTTATATGAAAACGATCTTCTAAAAAAAAGGCATGAAAAGAATAGGAAATTTATATCAAAAAATAAATAGTATAGATAATTTATTACTTGCTGATAGTATTGCAAGAAAAGGAAAATCAAAACAATTGGGAGTTATCGAACACGACAAAAATAGGTCTAACAACATTCAAATGCTTCATGATATGTTGAAAAACAAAACATATAAAACATCGGAATATACCACTTTTACTATATTTGAACCTAAAGAACGAGTGATATTCAGGTTACCTTATTATCCAGATCGTATAACTCATCATGCAATTATGAATATTTTAGAGCCTATATTTGTTCAGGCATTCACTAAGGATACTTATAGCTGTATTAAAAAAAGAGGCATACATGCAGCAGCTAATGCGGTAAAAAAGGCTTTGAAAGACAAAGGAGCTACTCAATACTGTTTAAAACTTGACATAAAGAAATTTTATCCAAACGTTGATCATAATGTGTTAAGGCAATTACTTCGCAGGAAGATTAAAGATAATGATCTTCTTTGGTTACTTGATGAGATAATAGATAGTACTGAAGGTTTGCCAATCGGTAATTATTTAAGTCAGTATTTTGCTAATTTCTATCTTTCCTATTTTGATCACTGGCTAAAGGAAGAAAAATGTATAAAATATTATTTCAGATATGCAGATGATATGGTAATACTAGCTGAAAATAAACCTTACTTACACCAATTGCTTGCAGAGATCAGATTATATATGCAAGACAAGTTAAACTTAGAAATTAAGCAAAACTATCAAATATTTCCTGTGGATGTAAGAGGAATTGATTTTGTTGGATACGTATTTCGTCACACCCACACTTTACTTAGAAAATCAATTAAACAAAACTTTGCAAGAATGATTACAAAGAGAAAAAACAATAAGTCCATCGCTTCTTACAAAGGATGGGCGTGTCATTGTGATAGCAAAAACTTATTAAAGAAATTACTAGATGAATAATTTTAGTCAATTTAACATACAAGCCAGCAAAATATGTTTTGAGGGTGATAAAATCAAAATGTCAAGAATACTTAATAAAGAGATAATAGTATATCATTTTAAAATTGAAGATTCAAAAGTTTTTAAAGAGAGAGGATCTGGTAAATGTTTACAAATGCAAATAGCTGTCAATGGACAAAAACATGTGATATTTACAGGTGCATCCGGATTGATTGAAGTGATTCAGAAAATACCTGAAACTGGATTTCCTTTCACTACAACTATTATAGAGGAAAATGACAGATATAAATTTAGTTAAGGAACAATTAAAATTTATCAAATGAAAAAAACAAAGAAACAAAACAGAAAGTATTATTTGCATCGTAAAGCCCGTAAGGACGGGTTTATGGTTGATATTAAAGAAAAACAAGTTTGTAATAAGGATTCTGAATTATTAATTGCGAATACTTATTCACGAGCTTTAAATAAAGAATTTGGGTATAATTTACAAGTTTCAATGGTATGAAACATTATCAAATAACATCGGATAGTTTTGAAGGATATATTGATTTGCATTATAATGATGCTGATATATTAATTGAGTATTCTCTTAAAGAGGCTAATCTTAGCGAAGCTCAACAGGTTTTTATATTAAAACATCTACCTCGTGAAATATCAGATCTTGATTCTTTAAAAAATCTTGCGAAAAGTTTAGTTATTACTGAGATTAAACTTGAGGTTACATTTGATATGTTCTGGATACGCTATGATGATAAACTGAATTCTTCAAGAAAGAAAACTTTAATAAAATGGAATAAAATGAATAAAACTGATCAGATAAAAGCTTTTCAGTTTATTCCTACTTATTTTATTAATCTACCTAACGGGACGAGAAAAAAATACGCTGAGACCTATTTAAATGCTGAACTTTGGAATAACTGATTTTATGAATAAAGATGGACATCTAATAGTAATGGTTGATTTACGAATAATGAAAGGTTTAGAACAGGAATTTGAACAATTATCTTTGGATAATTATAAGCTTCGTAGGATGCTTATTGAAGAGGAAAATGAGCTTATTCATATAACAATGGGTAAGGATAAGTGGAAAATATTTGTTGAATGGTTAGGTAATAAAAGGAAACATGAAAAGAGTTAAATTACATCTTAATAAGAGCCAGTGGGGTGCTTTGGTATTGGTGATTAATACTATTGCTCCAAGATTAACCAATTGTATTGATGACATGGCTAAGAAGGAACAGCTACAGAAGATAATGCTTAAACTCTTAAACAGACTGCCTACTATTAATGGTAATTATACCAGGAATAAATATTATATTTTGAGTTTAACTATAAGCGAAAGTTGGGCTTTCTTTAATAGTAGTTATAGTAATTATTTTGGACAGTATGAGGCTTTAGTAATAGAAGATGTAAGGAGAGAAATTAACCAACAGATAGCATAAATTATGAGTAAAAAGAAAGGAAAGAGTTATTTAGTGCGATTGGAGGACGTGATAAAAATATATGATGAATGGTCGCCTAAAGGTGTTAGTAATACAAAAATATGGGAATTGTATATATATCCGATATATGGTATGGCTGAACGTACTTTTTACAGGTATCTGAAGAATGCAGGCAGGCTTGATGAGTTGCCGGAAGATGCTTCGATTTTGCTCAATAAGCCGGAACAACTGAAGATTTTTGAGGAAGAGAATTAATAATTAATAATTAAAAATGGAAACAATTGATATAGCTATTAAAATACATAAAGCGATAAGTGAATTTGTGTATACAAAAAACAGAGAGCCTGTA
>CAIWDQ010000266.1 GCA_903911455.1 uncultured bacterium | reverse complement strand
TGCACCTCTGTATAACATGTTCATCACTTTCTTTCTCTCTGCCGGCAAACAAATCTCATAAGCAAACTCTACGACAAAATCCTTGATTTGTCCGGGCTCCCATGTCTCTATAATGTTATTCTGAATCCTTGCAAAAATATAAGTACTATTATTGATCATAATCCTTCCGAATCCTCTCCTTTGTAAAAAATTATAAGAGTCTATATATGAGAAGGTATAAGTTTCAAAAGAATCTCCGTCTTTATTTTTCTTAATAGTCTTTTCATAGAACTGTTCATCCTCCTCCAACGGCTGAGTTGAAGCCAGCTTACCTTCTTCATCAAATTTCCATTTATGTTTGCCAATTTGAAATTCTGCCAATCCGATAAGATCTTCTTTATATTTCTCAGCAAATTCAGTCGCAGAATGTAATTTCCACAACTCCATCAATTTCAAGTCTACAGTAGTAGATATCTTATGAAGCTGCACAAACTCTCCTTTACCTTCCTTAGTATTAATTGAAGTCTCAAAATCATCATAAAGGCATTTCTCTTTACCTTTAAGACTACCATTTAATAAATCATCAATACCTTTCTCTTTAGAAAGCAAATAACCAAAATATATTTCTAAATAAACACCTTGATTAGCAAATGTCTTGAAATATTCTTTAAAGTTTTTGATTGCATGAAAGAAAGACCAGGGACGTTGATCAACTCTCATACCGGGTTTCAACACATTGTTTAAATGATCCCAATCACTATCCAAAAGAAAAATAACTTCGGTAACTCCACATCTTTTAATAATCAGTTCAAAATCATAAGGTAACTCCTTTTTATTAGCAATATTCTGAATCCCCATCACTCCTACTGACATCATACCATGCAAACAAGCCTTCCATGCCTTCTTTTCACCTTCCTGCAGATAGAGACGTTTAAACTGTCGTCCCTCCTGATACGCTTTCCTAAGAGGTTCAGGAATGAATAAATGTGAACCACTCTTATAGGGGCTTTCATACTTCCGTGCTCTTCCAGAAACATCAGTATGCAATTCAGGATTCTGCCAGCGCATACGATAAAGGGCTTCCATCTTGCCACCCTTCGGTTTCTGATAGGTTATCTGATTACCCTCCAGATCATAGTACCAGATTATCATATCATCTCCTTTAACTAACTGGAAATATTGATTACGAGTACCACTCTCAAAGATATCTATTTGCTTTAAAGTGTTGCTTGAGGTATATTCTATATCGTTTTCAGGAACTGGTATAAATATTTTCTGATCTGCATCACTTAACCCTGATGATGCAAGCTGTATATCACGAAATGTTTTCTTCTTAGCTTTATCTTTCTTCTGTGGCCCTTTCTTAATTTCTTCTATAACTATATTGTATTTTTCTGCAAGATACTTGAGAGCTTCGGGATAAGTCATATTCTGAGCTTCACAAAGATATGTAATAGCATTGTTACCACTAAAATCACAACTGAAGCATTTAAAAACTTTCTTAACGGGATTAACACTTAATCCCTTTGATTTACCTTTTTTTCCACATACAGGGCAGGTGCAATAATGACTTATCCCTGCTTGAGTTAATTTATCAAATCCTCCTATAACATCTTCTAATATTGCTGTTTGTAAAATTTCATCAATCTTATCTTGTGTTATCATTTGATTTGTTTATTAGCAATGATTGTGTATATAGCTCACTAAGTTTATTCCGTTTACCAGAAACACCTGCAGTCATCGGTATAACTGAAAATAATTTCATATAGTTTTTACTTATAAAATAGGCTAATGTATCACAACATTTATTGTATTTGTTGAAATCTATTTCCAGGTCTTCGGTCATAATGCGAATTAAATCTATG
>CAIWDQ010000265.1 GCA_903911455.1 uncultured bacterium | reverse complement strand
TTGTACATTTGCGCAATCCGTTTCGTACTTTTTGCCATCAGGGGATTCCAATTTCAGTTGTACGATAATTTCGTACAACTGAAATTATTCAAATTCTGTCTAGCGTTTTAATACGCCCACATTTAATACGCCCTCGCAAACAACACTCTTTCCTTAACTACCTTTTCCTTAACTACCTTTTCCTTAACTACCTTTTCCTTATAATAAGTATGAAATACTGTGATTCCTAATTCTTTCAAACATTTTTCACAATATACCGTGTTGTAATCACGATCAGGCACTTGAGCAACAAATAAAGATTTTAAATCAATATCTTTGATACAGCCTGAACAAACATGAGTAGTAGATTTAGCTTTCTTAACAACAGTTTTCTTATACATATTTAAGTTTTTATTGATTGAGCTACAAAGATAATGATTTTTATTGAGAATACCAAACAAATTACATTCTAAGTTCTAAGTTTAAACCAAATAATAAAACATTTTTATTATTACGACCAGACCATAGTTGAGAATTTGGTGCAATTTTAATTCCTTTTACTGGTTTAAATTCTAAACCAAGAACATATTGCTGACCATCATTTGAAAAATTCCAAGGTGTGATCGTTGTACTCTCTGAATTAACAATATCATATCTACCTATTAAACTGAATTTTGAATTTAAATTGTATGTTCCACATATTGAATAACCTGAATAATTATATCCTTTTTTATATTTAGAATTTATTTGTTTACTATATTCAACACCAATATTAAATTTTTCATTAGAATAACCCGTCATTAAAGATATTGTCTGTTGTGCAATATTTTTAGTCATATTATCATAATATGTATGAAATACTAATTCTTTGGTAGGATGAAGAGTTACACCAACTATAACTTTAAAAACTGAATCTAATTGTGCAGATTTATAACCTTCTCCATTTAAAATTGCAATATCAGCACTAATTAATTTGTTAAATTTATAATAAACATCTACACCATAATCAGATGATGGACTCATACTATATTTATCTTGGAATGATTTCATAATATATCTATGATTCCAAAATTTTTCCATTCTATCTATCTGAACATTAGGTGTTAATCCAAATCTAACATTAAGACCATTTTTTTCATATTGCATATAACCATATTTTATGAATACATTACCAGGAGTTACAAAGTCAAATACAACTCTTCCTGTGAATGTTTTACTAAAATTGTAATCATAGCCAAAATACGCACGTGTTATTTCAAACTTATTTAAAGTTTGACTATTAGTAGTTGAACTATTGAAATTTGTAAAAACTAATGCTTCTGGAGTTCCAAAAGGCTTAAATTCTTGTGCATTGGTATAAAATGCAAATAACATAAAGAGAACAAAGAGAATTTTTTTCATATTTTTAATTTTTTTTGGAATACAAAGATAGTAATTTATCTTAATAAAAAAAAGAGTCATATATTATGACTCTTTTTTTTATTAATATATTTATAAGTTGTTATTTTTTACCCATATTAGCCATTAGATTGTCATACAAAGGAGTGTCTTTAATAGTTGCTAACAATCCTTCAATTCCACCTTGTCTGAAAATATCAGTCCAATTACCACCTTGCTCTTTAAGATTTTTAGCAAGAATTTCAGTAGTTTTAACACCACCAAGAGTAATCATCGCTTCAATCAATTTAGGTTGAATTGATGCCATCTGCCTTTCATATTCTGATGCACGAATACCTGATTTTTCAGTTTCTACTAAAAGTTTTTGTCCATCATTAAGTTTCTGAATTTCAAGAATCATTTTTGAAATATCATCAAGAATAGCTTGTTTTTCTTTATCTGCATTAGCTTTCAAAAGTTCAACTGCATTCATAGTTTCAATTTTAATCTTGTTTATTTTTGTTCTTACTTCTTCAGTTTTGAACTTTTCTTCAAGACTCTGACGATTAATTTCTTCTTCCTTTTTAGTATTTTCTAAATCTTTTTGAAGTTTATTGATTTGAAGATTTTGCTGAACAATATGTTTCTGATAATCTTTTAGAAAATATGAAATTTCATTATCTCCAATTTTAATATTCAAAACTTCAATATCATAAACATGCATTCCATTTTCTTCAAAAGTTTTACCAAGGCGTTTTTTACCTTCTTCTGCTGGTCCTAAGATAGTATCACGAAGAATATCAGCTGGATCATTATTAAAATCCTCAATGTTTATTTTCTTCACTCTGTTTCTAACTATTGAACGAAGATGTTGCGTCATTAATTTCACATAGTTAGCAACACTAAACCATTTTTTATCATTTCCTGTAAAGTTAACTCTATAAGATAACCTAATACTAACATCAACCAAGTCTTTTGTTTCAGCATCTATAATGTCGGATACAATGTTGTTTTGTGTTTGTAAATAAGCAGTTCTCATTAATACACCATCTGACTTAGGCTTACCAGTAGAAAGTTCAAGAACTTCCAATGTTTCATCAAATTCAAGCAAACGAACTGAAGGTCCAACTACAACTTGACGTTCACCAGTTTTTTTAACTACTTGAATAGCAAATCCTGGCCAAACATTAATTGTTACAGCACCTTCGTATTTGTTATCCATTGTTAATGTTCTTGGCTTTGTAAATGAATTTTTTCTACTCATTTCATCTGCAAAATTCAAATTAGATGATGTTAAATCTTTTTTACCTTTTAACAAACTACGATCTGTGATATAAGCATTGCTTCTCCCACCTAGCTCACCAACCATATGCTCATTCATTTCTGCTTCTAATTGTCTGTTGTGTTGAACTGCATCAAGACTATCAGGAAACCATAATTTTATAGTTTTTTCATCAAGAATTCTTTTAACAATAACTTCTTTTCGTGGATCTGGAATAAACATTTTAGGTCCAACAAATAAATCAATTGCACCTGTGTTTTTATTAAGAACATAACGAGCTTCACCACCTGTAATAGCAACTGCATAATGCATTATTCTATCATCATATTTGATAATAGCGTGTTCTTCTCTTGGAAAATAAATTTTCTGTTCTTTACCAGTGATAAATAGTTCTTCACCAGTCTTATACTCTATACCATTTTCTTCATGATCAGCGATAACTTTGATATAAATACCCATATTATCATTTAATTCTAATGCTTTGAATTTCTTTTTGCCTTCTTGTTCAAGAAATTCTTCTGTTGGTTTAGGAAATACTACTGCTGGACCTTTAACATAGCGTTTGTCACCATTTTGATCTAAAAGAATACAATATTCTAATCTTTCTAAGGTTACAGCTTTACGAACATAACTATGATTTTCAGATACTACCTCAATTCCTGTAGGTGGAATATAAAATGATACATCTGTACCTTTGATAACCAATAACTTGCCAGTAACTAAATCTTCTTCTGCGATTAATGATTTAGGTTTTTTACCTTTTACTTCTTCTGCAGTTGCGGTTTTTACTATTGCATTAGAGAGATTTTTCTTCGCTTGTTCTTCATTATAAACTCGTACAATCAAATATTCGTTATATTTTAGATTATGACCATCTAAAACATTGCCTATTTGGCCAGGCCATAATGGAAAAGTTGCAGGACCAGGAATGTTCATCTTACTACCATTTTTAAGAGTAATAGTCATTGAATTTTTTCCACGATTTGGAAATTTAGATTCATTTTCCTTCTGATCTGCGGGGTTAATCAGTACTATATACTGACCTTCATCGGCTGATCTGAGAACTTGAATTGCCTCATTGAAATCAGTAGCAGGAACAAATTTTCTACTACTTTCATCAAAAATAACAATTTTGTCAATTTCTCCGATACTTTCTTTATATGGACCAACAGCAACTTGCACTAGTCCTGATGCACCATCTTGTATGTAAACAAATGTGCCTTGTGGAAGAATTAAGTCTCCTCTTTTGTTTTCGTATCCCATAATTTTATTTATACGTTAATATTATACCTACTATAGATAAAAAATATGAAATGGTTTATATTTTTTTAAAGAAAACGCCACTGTATGCATACAGTGGCGGTTAATTTTAGTTTTAGAGGTGGTAATCTATGCACGAATTTTAGCACCCGTTATTTCAGGGTCTTCAAAGTTAATTTACAACGAATTTCTTTAATCAACATCCTGTTAATTTTTGTCGTGAATCTCTTCAGCATTCTACTTCTTGCAGTGAGAAATTGTATCTAACTTAGCCCTACTCCAGCAATACGGGTACTAAAGTTTAATTCACAAGTGGAATCATGTTTAACCAATTCATGAGTAAGTAGTCACAGCCACTTCTGATCCTTACTCACTATTGTTTCATCTGGCATGATGTGGCTTGACCTTAAATTATGAAACAAATATTTTAAAAATTAAATTGTGATAAGCACGGTGCATGGTTGCGATACTTGCGATATCTTTGTTGCAGTGTCAAATACATACTCCTATCTTTACAGGAATGCCTTCCTGACCGTTTTCATTTACAAATTAATTTTATTCTTTTTAAATTAAGAAACAAAATACGGTGGATTA
>CAIWDQ010000264.1 GCA_903911455.1 uncultured bacterium | reverse complement strand
CAGTTTCTATTATAGAAGCTGGAGTATTATAATACGGATTACTTTCTGATTTTGCTAATAAGTACCAACATGTTGCGCCAATATGTAAACGATTGTGATAATTCCAGCCAAATCCAGTTGAAGTATTATTGTGATCGGCTGCAACAATTCCTTTATTGTTAAAATTATAAAAATGTGGATATTTATGATGACTCTGTACATATTCAATGTTGGATAGTAAAAAATCTGCAAAAAGTGAGTTGTTTTTCATACGATATGCTAACGATGCTTGTGCTGTTCCTTCAAACCAAATACCATCTTTATCTGTATTAAAATCAAACCCATTTAAGCTTTGAAAATAATTGGGGCTATTATTATTTGATATATAACAGTTTGGATTTGTCCAGTTTATACAACTACTATAATTAGATGTGGTATCTTTATATGCCATCAGATACCATGCTTGTATATCAAGGGGAATCACAGTATTTGGTGTTATACCATCATTAATAGTCCCTGTCCAGAAAATATGATTTATTGAATCCCACATTGATTTTACTAAACTATCGGCATTATGAGCTGCAATATTATACTGAATATTATTTGTTATCATATACATTCTTGTAAATAATGCATATAAATCCATATTATGCTCTGTACTTTTCCATGTTACTTTTGTTTGATTATTATCAAACCCTTCATATCCACCTCTATAACCTATATCTGTACCAGTACTATCAATACACCAATCAGCAATTTTTTTAGCAGCATTCAAATACTGATTTTCAAATGTTGACTCATATAGAGATGTTAAAGCCAATCCAGCCCAAGCCATATTTCCTGTAGATGTAGAAACACAACTTAAGTCTTCAAACCAGCTAGAATTTGCATAATCCCACCAACCAGGCATTCTAGCAGTGCTATCCCAATGTATTATATCACCACACATATACGAATTTCTAAGCCTTCCATCATGAAACTTTCTGTCATGATCTTGAGCATAAACAAAAGCATCACCTATAAGTTTAGCACATGATAAGTAGTTTGAATCGTTTGCTTTTTTATACATCATTAGATCGACAATTAGTTTCAAAGAATTATCATATACATCAGCACGATTTTTTAGGGTGATATCAATAGAATCACTACCACAAACAAAACTTTGGCAAAAATGAGGTTTATTTGATCGGTCTTTATTATATGCAACTTCATCAATATAAACAACTACACTATCGGGATTTAGACTTTTTGATGCAGAAACATTAAAACCACTTATTAAATTTGAAAAGTCATGAGCTAATTCAACACCTTCATAATATACAGAATCTATATACGTTGTTGAATAATTCGGTGTACTTAAAGTCCCTCCCACAACAATACCAAATCCACCTACAACATTACTATAATTACCTGATGGTAACGTCCATTCATACCATTGCCAGTTTGTATTTACTGTTTTAGTTAATGTTTGTTGCCCCGATATACTTCCATCTCCAAATATAAATTTTACATTTCCTGGAATTGATATTTTTGCTTTAAATTTAATTTTAGTAATCCCTGACAGATTATAACCTTGAGTGCTTGACCAACTGGCATTTGGGGGATATAAATATACTCCTCCCCATGTACTACTACCTCCATACCAATATAATTTCATACAAGTATTCCCTTGACCATCATCCACACCATAGTTAAAATCTAAATTAAAAGTATTATTAGTTCCCATATATAAAGGTTGACAAAACTTGTTATTCATACCTGCTGTTGAATCCAAATAAACCCAAAACCTATTATCTGTTAGATCAATACTATATTTTTGCCAACTGCTTGTTAAATTAATAAATCCTGTACTACGAAGATCTGAGCCATCCTGAAATGGTAGAGAAGGTTTATAAAAGGGTCCACTGTTTACTCCACCAAGCATAAATTCAGCTACGCCACTACCCCTTGCATAAAATGACAGCTTGTTAGCTCCTGTCATATCATATCCATGATATGTTCCTGAATCATTCTCTGGATAAACATATTTTACAGCAGAAAAACTATTTATTGGCTTTAGAAAAATCTTTGTACAACTTCTGCCAAATGTAGTATCATTAAAAGCTTCATTAACTTTTGTATTAACTATATCTCCTTCAAAAATGGATGGAATAAATATATTTCCTCCACAATTATCATCTTTATAAACATAAGAAACTTTATGATACTGTTCAAACTCATTCTTTAAATGTTTATATGCACTATCAAGACCTGAATTATTTTGAGCATTTATTTTACTTATAATTGCTATAAGAACAAAAAATAGTATTGATTTTCTTTTCATAAATTATTATTTAAATAATTAGTACCAATTTAATAATATTTCATATTACGTTATCAAAAAGCACAAATTCTTCTATTAAAAGAAATTTAAATTTTTGTTT
>CAIWDQ010000263.1 GCA_903911455.1 uncultured bacterium | reverse complement strand
TAAATTTAACATTTGCTTATTGATTATTTTTATTAATTTTGCACCCTTACAAAAAATCTATAAAAAAAATAAATCATGGAAGAAGTTTATGTTTTCAAACGCTATATGTATAATACAGTAATTGAAATACTGGAAAGATATTTATTGGTATGGCAGGCAAATCTGGGGTTAAAGGCAGATGTTGACGAAGTAAAAGCTAAATTAGTAATTATAAATAAAAAAGCTGTATTTGATAAACGTACTGAAGGTGCTACAGCAGGTAAAAATCAGAAGTTAGACGAAATGTGTGAAGGATGTCTTATTATTTGTAATTCGGGTTATAGATATGGAAGCAAAATTAAAAATAATAATATTAAGAAAAGTTTTGATTATTCGTTGAGTGATATTAAAAAAGGTAGTGAGGTAGAAATTCATATAAGATGTACAGAAATTACTGCAAGTGCTTTACCGATCGAAACAATATTAACAGCTACTTATGATTTACCAATTGCTTTTTTAGCTGATCAGGATATAAGAAATAGTGATTTCTTTGAATTGATAGATGTAGCTGGAAGAATAATTGACCATGGTAAAAGTACAAAAGAAGAAATGGTAGATGAATATCATGAAGTTGATTTAATTTTTAACGAACGTATTGATAAAGCTATATTTACATTTAAAGGGATTAATTCTGATTTTTATAAAGAATATACAAACGGTAGGATAATTGGTAACAGACATCATCCACCAAAGCCATTTGTGCCACCGTTAGTACCTCCGGTTGATCCTATTCCACCTGCTGAATAGTTGGGGAAGACTAAGAGAGGGAAAAACTAAGAGAAAAAAGGAGCTTCAACAATTAATTTTGTTGGAGCTTTTTTATTTTTTATTACTTATGAAATTAATCTCGCCACAATTTCAACTATTTGAGTTTCTAAGATATATTATAAAGTGTTAATATAAAACAGACTATAAATTATGAATTTTCAACTCGCCACTATTTCGCCATTATCTCGCCACATGACTTGACTTCTGTGATTTAATGTAGTATCTTTACCGCCGAAAATAATTTAATTTCATTGGTAACCTTTTGGTCACAAATGCAATTAAGAGTTTGGAAGAAATTAAAATTGAAATAGCATATAAAAGATAAAAATTATTTTGTACTTTTACCCTGTTTAATTTAATAAAACTTTTTAAAATTAATTAAGGTAAAAACAAATGATTTAAAATAGAATAAATATATTAAAGAAGTTGCGTTTCATAGTGTTTCTCTAATCTGAAATTCCGCCAAGAATAAACTACCGAGAAACAGTATTTGAAATGCACCCGAATGGGTGTGTTCCTTTTGCTGTTTTCAATGGTAGTAGGGTGCTTGGCGGTACCTCAGATTGGTTGAAATATTATGCGGAGGTTCACGCCCTTTTTTATTATATAAATAAAGTTGAAAACCATGCTTGAAAGAACCTAAGAGCTACAAAACAAAATGAAAGGAGGAATTAATTACTCAATAGGATAAAAAATTATTTTTTAAATTAAAGACTACAAGTACTAAAGAAACTGGTTTTGAATATGCAAATTATTTTTTTTATAAATTAAACACAGATCACGATGAAAACAAATTTCGTTTTAAAAGTAAACCTTTTAGTAGTTTTATTTACAATTTTATTAAGTGGAAATGTATTTTCACAATTTGCCAATTGGCATTTGAATACTGATAGCAGTATTTATTTTAATAGTGGTAATGTTGGTATAGGAGTCCAAAATCCTGCATATAAACTAGATGTTAATGGGAGTGTCCGAATAAGTGGTAGTCTTAATTTCCAAGGATGGGCTAATATTAATTATGGTAATGGATTTGGGACTCAGGGACCAAATGGATGGAATATGATTTTTGATGAAAATGGTTGGCTTAGTGTAGGAGAATTTGCAATGACTTTTAGTGAGTGGGCTCCATTAACAGTTACTGCATATACTACAAATACAAATAATTTTGTACAACCTTTTGCAAGATTTGCAGGCTTTGGAATGGAAGATGAAGTGATAAGATATTTTGATATCGGTATTGCTAATCCCCAAAATGCAAGTTATAACCAAATAGTAAAAGAAAATGACTTTAGTATTTCATGGAAAGATGATAATGAAAATAGTCAATCACCAGGATTAGTAATAGCTCCTTATTTTAATTCAAGTACAGAAACTACTGGTGGTATACGTGTCGATGTGAGCGGAAGAGTTGGTATAGGTGAAAAAGATCCCAGATCAATGTTAGATATTTCGGGTGATTTAACAATGCACTTTAGAGATATTTTTTTAGATACCACCTCAAATAATGGTATTGGATGGTTTGGGACAACTACAAAACAATTTTCATCAAAAAGTATTGGTGGTACTGTGGTATATGGTAATAATGGTGGTGCTTTGGGTATTAAAAATGGTACAACCGAAAATATTGCTTTAAGGTGGATGCCAGACACTGCAAATAATGCATTAATTTTAATTGACGGTAAAGTAAAAGCAAGGGAAGTAGAGATTAAAGTAAATGTATGGGCTGATTATGTATTTGCTAAAGATTACAAATTGATGAGTTTAGGACAACTTGAACAATACATTAAAGAACATAATAAACTTCCGGATTTGCCAACTGAAGCTGAAGCGATAGAAAAAGGTGTAAATATTGGTGATATGCAAACTATACTCCTAAAGAAAATTGAAGAAACTACGCTATATTTGATTGAATTGAAAAAAGAAAACGATGAACTTAAAAAAGCAAATGAAGCTTTATTGAATCGTGTTGAAGCAATTGAAACCAAAGTAAAGTAATAAAATTTATTTTAATACAACCTTTAAATTTAATATTTTAAAGCTATGAAAAAGAATAAATTTTATTTATTTATTTTATTGTTGCTTTTTGGTTTACTAAGCAACAATATCTATGCACAGCAATATGGCACTTCTTTTAATTTAAAAACTGCACCAACATCTAATAATTACTTTGCAACAGATTACATACGATTACTACCTGCTGATGATGGCAGTACAGGATTCCATTTTAAGGCTACTATCGATAGTAGTTTTTATGCAAGTGCAGGCAATTTACCATACTCTATAGCAAACTGTGAAGCTGCCGATACTCTGAAAATATTTAATAGTTTTGAGACCTATCATATGCAATCCAACGAATATTGGTTGACATTTGTTGCAGATTCTTCCTTTTTTGGATTATTCATACCATATTCACAAAATAATTCATTTAAAGTTACAACCATTAATCTATATAAAGGTGATTGTGATAGTTTAATATTTATTAGTACATCACAAAATCAATCTCAAAATATTATACTTGCACAATTACAAATTGGAAGTAAATATTATATACAAGTAATACAAGATAGTTCTATAAGTAGTAATTTTTCAATGTATAGTACTAATACTAGATCAAGTACTACGCAAATGCCTCCCTGTAGTCCTACTTCTTGCTCATTAATAGCTAACTATGATTTTGAAAACATAACATCAGCATTAAATTCACTTCTTAACTCAAATCCTACTTCAGATAATCTAAGTTTATATGATTATAATTATGTAAGAAACCCACTTGATACTTTTTACACCAAATGTTGTAATTGGTATAGTTTTGCACCTTCAACATCAATGATATGTAGAGATACAGCTAACTCTAGTACACATCATAATTGTCTCCAATTAACTTATAATGATATATATAATGATAAAGGCTCTGCATTCACTTTATTAACAAAGTATTCAAATCCAAATAATACAAATACTAATAATTATGGATTAACTCATGGAACTTCTTATCAACTTGATTTTGATTATAAAATTAATGATACGCATTGGCAAAATCCAGGAACTGGATTTGATATTTATTTAACAGAAGAAAGTGTTATTCATACAGTTGTTGTATATAACAGACCACCCGATTCTCTTTTTCATAAGAGCATATTAATAGGGCATATACATAACGATAGTATAAATGGCTGGCAACATTTAACAATACTATTGCCTGATACTTTACATGGACCTGGTAATCCAAATCAACTGAATCCACTTCATTATTATTTAAACGATTATGATGCATTATTTTTTAATTCAAATTATTCAGGAGTAGTAAATGGGTTGCATTACGTTTGGATTGATAATGTAATATTACAACCTAAAATGAAATTTGTTACAAATTTTACTCCTCCAATATGCGCCGGGACACAAATTTCAATTATAGATACTCTATCTGATGAATATATTAAAAAGTGGACTTGTATAGCTAAACCGTTTTATTCAAATAATTTAACCTATTCTTATAATTACCCTGTTTCAAATAGTACTTATACATATACTTGGGCGCACTTATATGAAATTATGGGCGCACCAATTGATACAACTACCTATTTTTTTATGGCGGATGATAGTATTAATGGGATGAATGTTTGCCATCATGTTGACTCTATTAAAGTAGTAGTAATACCTCCTACACCTCTTAGTTATACGAGGACTTGGATAGATACTTGTCATACTAAAGTACATTTAACTTATACTATACCTACTGCTGCAAATATAAAATACTCCTGGCATATACCTACCGGTGCTAGTATTGCTACACAAAACGCAAGTAACGACATAATTCTTAATTGGAATTATATAGGCAGTGACACTGTAATTGTAACCGGAACTGATACGATAAGCCATTGTATGGCTTATCGGGCTGCTATAATTGTAAATCCAAATAACCTATATCCAAATGCTGTTCAAGTTAATTCGCTTTCAACTGATGGTATAATTACTAAGCTTAATGGTAATCCGGGCTTTTTAACTGTAAACTTCAATAATGATACAATTATTTTTAATGGGACTATAACTATTGATAAAGACTTAAAATTCAAATATTGCCCTAATCTTATGTTAGGAAGTAATGCGCGTTTTAATGTAAAGCCAGGTAAAACTTTAACATTTAAAGGTTGTAATTTAAAACAATCGTGCACATGTCCATGGAACGGATTATTTTCTGAGAATGATTCTTCAAAAATAGTTATAGATAGTTGTATAATTATGGATGCACAAAATGCAGTAGTATCTAATAATGGTGGTGATTTCCAGATAACATCCACACAATTTATAAATGATAGTATAGGCTTGTATGTTCATAATTACAATCCAGTATGGACAGTAGATCACCAAGGACATCATATTATGCCTCATTCACATCCGGGTAAAATTACATCAAGTACAATTAAAAAAAATGATGCTTTATCTGGTTATTATTCTCATTCAAAATTAACAGGTATTATTATTGATACTGTATATAATTTAATGATAGGTGATACCACTAACTCCAATCAGATGAATTATTTTTATGTTTTAAAATGGGGAATTAAAATTAAAAAATCTGATGTTTTTATTTATAATAATCAATTTGGGGCAATTTATGATACAAGTCTTATATATCCTTCATATAAAGGTAGTGAGCCTAATGAAGCAGCTATTTTTTGTAAAACTGAAATGAATACAAGTCAACTTAGTTATAGTCCTCATTATACTATAAAAAATATAATTACAATTGGGGGTGGTATATATAGTAATGATCTAAAGAGAAATGTAATGAAATATTGTAATACTTGTATATATAGTTATAATAATTCAATGGTTGTAAAAAATAATTATTTCTTTGCTATAGGTTTTAATGTAG
>CAIWDQ010000262.1 GCA_903911455.1 uncultured bacterium | reverse complement strand
TTACTTATTGCGTTTTAAAATTTCAAAGTAGTCTTCGGAAGCTTACTAATGTCATTTAAAAATTTCAAAGTACTATAAGTAAAATTTAACAAACAATTATCACAATTCAATACCCTAATTACACGCCTATTATGATTATTCTCAAAAAACAGCTTTGGCACGGTATTTGTATAGAGGGCATCCTTTTTTTGGTGAAAAAGATGTTATTTTATCCTTTTGGGGATTTAATTTTGGGCTTTGGTAAAATTATTGAAACGTTTTCTTGTTTATTGAGTCTTAATGTATATCTTTGTATCTTATTTTTAAAATTATAACAAACATGAAGAAGATATTAATAGTACTTATACTACTTTCGTTAAATACTATGAAAGTAATAAGCCAACCTTACAAATCGATATTCGGAATCACAAGTACATCATGGAATGTAGCTTATGCGATGTTAGAAGATTGGACATTGACAGATTCGCTTGTGGTAAGAAACGATACTGTTATAAATAATCACAATTATAAATATGTTCAGGATATTGGTTTCGTTCAATATGGAGGATATATTAGAGAAGATACAAACAGCGGAAAAGTATGGTATTTAGATAAATCACAGATGCATAAAGAGTATTTAATTATGAATTTGAGTTTAAATGTTGGTGATACTTTTATTATCCATAAAGCTGTACCTCCTGCTGATTCAATTAGAATTGTAGATTCAATAAAATATATTAACGGTGATAAAAGAATATATCTTTCGGACAAAAGCATTACACTAACTTTTGAACCACTTACATTTATAGAGGGGATAGGTCCAAATGCCGGAATAATTTTTCAATTGTATCAATCAACTTTCCCTTCGATGGGTAGCTATTTATTATGTGCTCATAAAGACAATGTTCAATCATTTATTAATACAAGTCCCTATTTTAATGGCGTTTGTTATATACATACAGGGGGGATAGAAGAGTATAAATCTGAGAATTTTAAATTAAAGATATTTCCAAATCCTTCTTCTAATAAAATAATAATAAATTATTCGCAACTTATTAATGAAGGAGATATTCTCATTTATAATACTCTCGGGCAATTAGTATATGAAGAAAATCTTGCAAAAGCATCTTCACAAAAAGAATTAAATATCCAAAGCTTTAAAACAGGACTCTATAAAGTAATTATAAGAGAAAAAGGAATAATAAAAGGACAAGTGAGTTTGGTTAAGAATTAAGATGCTATAAAACTCGTAATTCGTAATTCGTAATTAATTAAAAAGGCTGCCAGTAATCTGGCAGCCTTTCTTTGTTGTTAAGAATTTAAATGTTATTCAAACGACCAACCTAAACGAATATAAGAGTTATAATTAAACCCTAAGCTGGAAGAAGAACCTCCAGGAGTAGTTACATTTGTTGTACTTGTAGAAACGGAATAAACCTGATCTTTATAAGAAGCTGAACCAAAACCAAAGCCAAATTCAGCACCAATGTAAAGGTGTTTTGCAACATAAAAATCAGTACCACAAAACAAGTTCAAACCTACCATAGTGTAAGCATTATTACTACCATTCATCCAAACACCATCGTATTTAGAAGTTTTACCGGAAGTACCACCTACGTTAGTAACATCTGTAGAAGCAGATCTCATAGTAATATTCAATTCAGCACCACAATAAGGAGATAACCTGTCGGTACCTGTCATGTGGAATTCAATTCCGGGATGCAATCCAAAAGTAAAAGCAGAGCTTTTTGCTTCCTGAATAACCGGAGAAGTTGGAGTACCATAAGATGTTTTGTCAGTCTGGTTAGCTATATTAAAATTGAAACCAAGACGAACAGCCATACTTTCATTTAGAAACATTCTCAACTTCAAATAATCTATTGAAATTGGAGTAGCAGAAAATGGACTAAAATTTACTTCTGCGTCAAACCCTGAAGTAGGTTTGAACTGGGCATTTACAAATGTTGTAAAGCCTAAGACGATTGCTAAAATTACAATTGTTTTCTTCATACGTAAAATTTTAATTAATAAATGTGTTTTAATTGATATAAAATACCACAGATAAACTGTGAATATAAAATTGCTTTATTTATAAAAGCAGTACAAAGATAACACACATATTAAGGATTTTTTAACACAAAGTGATAAAGTTATCAACAAAAACATGGTTAACAACTTTAATACCTTCACAATTGATTTAATATTAAGAAATTGTTAAGTTAATAAAATTTAACTTTTATTCATAAATAAAATAAAAAAGGCTATCAGATTACTGACAGCCTTTTCTTAATTATTAATTAGTAATTCTTAATTACTTTTCTTCTATTATAACTATCTTAGTAATTTTATCACCCTGGCGGATTGCATCAATTACATCTAAACCTTCATATACTTTACCAAAACAGGTATGCTGACGATCTAAATGTTGAGTATTTTGTCGGCCATGACAAATAAAGAATTGTGAACCTCCAGTATTTCTACCGGCATGAGCCATAGATAATACACCACGATCATGATATTGATTGTTACCTGTTAGTTCGCATTCGATTGTATAACCAGGACCTCCCATGCCATTACCATTAGGACATCCACCTTGTACTACAAAATCATTGATAACTCTATGGAAAGTTAATCCATCATAGTAACCTTCTTTAGATAGTTTTACAAAATTAGCAACGGTTTTAGGTGCATCTTCTTCAAAGAAGTTTAATTTCATAACACCTTTTTCAGTATGAATTTCTGCTTGTTTCATTTTATTATATTGATTGAATTATTAATCTTAATTTATAAATCTGAATAACTTACTCCAGCGTATCTTACCACCAAATAAGCTTTTGTCTTTATCTAATGATAACCATACGAAAGATGCTTTACCTACAATATGGTCTTCTGGAACAAAACCCCAATAACGAGAGTCGGCAGAGTTATGACGATTGTCTCCCTGCATCCAGTAATAGTCCATCTTGAAAGTGTAAGTCGTACTTTCTTTTCCATTTATATATATCTTATTTCCTTTTATCTCGAGTTTGTTTCCTTCAAAAGTTTCAATAACTCGGCGATAGATACATATATTATTAATATCGATAGTAACTGTTTTTCCTGCCTGTGGAATATTTATAGGTCCATAGTTATCTATATTCCATTTATAATGTAATGTATCAAATGGAAACAGCTCAGGATTCGAAACTCCTGCAGGATTATTTAAATGAGAAACACTTTTAACAGAAGGTAATTTCTTTATTAATTCAACCTTATCAGGAGTTAAAGGTAACTGACCAATGGTATCGTTTCGGAAAGCTAATGAATATTGCCCGAAATCATTCCCCTGAACTCTCATTTTATTATAATTATCAATATCCTCTTGCGAAATACCTATTGCGCGCAAAGTTCTGTCGGAAAGTAATCCTCCATCAGTTATTATATCATAATTAAATTGATAATCTTTAGGGTTTTCTGCCTTTATATTATTAATATAAACCTGTCTGTCTTTTATCTGAACTACATCACCTGGAATACCGATACAACGTTTAATAAAGTTCTCGCGTTTATCAACAGGACGAGCAATAATATCACCAAAGCGAGCCTTGTCACTCCATACAGCTTCTCTACCATTAGCTCTTACTAAAGCATAATAACTTGCATTACTTTGCCAAACGGTAGAAACAGTATCTCCATCAGGATAATTAAACACAACAACATCGTTATTCTTAATCCTTGTATAACCAGGGAAACGATAAAAAGGAAGATTAATCCATTCTAAATATGATTTTGTAGTGTTTGTTAAAGGTAAAGTATGATGCGCAAAAGGAAAAGATAAAGGAGTATTAGGGACTTTAGGACCATAACTTATCTTACTTACAAAAAGAAAATCACCAACTAATAAAGATTTCTCCATTGATGAAGTAGGAATAGTATAAGCCTCAATTAAGAAAGTTCTAATAATTGTTGCAGCAATTACAGCAAATATAATAGCATCAGCCCATTCGCGAACTACTGATTTCTTTACTAAAGGCCTTTTATCAGGATCAAGATAGGTCTCTGCTTTGTTAAAACCAAGATATGGAAGATAAAAGAAAGGGAAAATCACACTGATTGCTTGTTCTAATAAACCATATTTCTTAAAACATTTTACAAGCTCAACGATCATCAACATAATTGTGAATACCTGAATAAAAGGTATTATAATAAATAGATACCACCACATTGGTTTTTTTATGATCTTTAACCATATATAAAAATTGTAGAAAGGTATCAGGACAATCCATCCGGGATAAGCTGCTTTTTCAAACATTTTCCATAATCCTATTATGGTAAGAATTAAAAATAACAGTGATAATAAAACAAAGATGCTCATAGTTTTTTTATTTATTTATATTGAACTGTTGTAAAACGATTAATGTAAAAATATATTGTAAAAGGGACTTAAAATAAAATATCTTTCATCTCAAAGACACCTTTTTTATTATGAATAAATTCGGCAGCTAACACAGCACCTAAAGCAAACCCTCTTCGGTTCTTAGCAGTATGTTTTATTTCTATACTATCAATATTCGACTCGTAAGTAATAATGTGTGTGCCGGGAATGTTTTCTACTCTCACTGATTTAATACCTAAAGCTTCGGATTCTTCAGACATTTCATTTTTCCATTTCTGTTTTCTTGGAAGATGTTTAATAATATCATTAGCTAAAGTTATAGCTGTACCACTAGGTGCATCCTGTTTTTGTGTATGATGAACTTCCTCAATATACACTTCATATTCGGGATGCTTATTCATCAACTTAGCCAATTTTTTATTAATCTCAAAAAAGATATTTACTCCAATACTAAAATTTGAAGAATAAAATAAGGTTTGATCTTTTTCTTTACAAAGGTTAATAATAGTTTCCAAATCTTTATTCCAACCTGTAGTACCAACAACAATAGGAATTCCTGCCGAGAATGATTTTACGATATTATCAAGAACCGTTTCAGGGGTACTAAATTCAATAGCTACATCAGCTTTAGTAAAATCATATAAATTCTTTTCCCAATCATCAGGGGAATCTATTTTAAGATATATTTCATGGTTTCTTTCTAAGGCAATCTTTTCAATTTCCTTGCCCATTTTACCATATCCCAGTAATGCGATTTTCAAGACTTATATATTATTAATGAATATTTAAAACCGTAAACTCAATTTAAACCCTCCGGAAGGAGCATTGTTAGAAGTATTAAAACCATTAAATATTACAGGTTCTAATCTTAGTGAAAGATCTGTACCAACATCAAAAGTAAACAAATGTCCATATACACTGGCATCAATAATATTTAACAAATAAACAGCTGCTGAAATGATAATAGTTAACTCATAATTTCGCTCATAATAATCTCTTAACTGGAGAATACTTTCTGTAGAGTAACGACCATAATCAACATTAAACTGAGAAGAATCATTATTTAATCTATGAAAATACTCGTTATTATATGAGTTGTAACGTTTACTATTGAATGAATAAAAGTATATTAAAGTTCCAATTCCTGCATATAACACAGGGACTTTCCAGTATTGTTTATTATAAACCTGTCCTAAACCTGGTAGAATAGCTGACATTAAACCAGCTTTTTTTGGTGAATGAACTTCTTTAGTAATTACAGAATCAGAACCTTTCTGAGCTTTAACAGTATTAAAAGAGCAATTTAATATCATAATAATTAAAAAAGGAAAAAGCAAATACACTTTTCCCTTGGATACCTTATTTTTATTATTAAAATTGA
>CAIWDQ010000261.1 GCA_903911455.1 uncultured bacterium | reverse complement strand
TTCGTTGACGCCAACTCCTGAACAAATTCCTAAAGTATATGAAAAAGCTATTTCTCCATTATGATGTGCACCACTTAAAGTATCAGCAGGCAGATAAGCTCTAACAAAATCAACCTTAACGCAAGATGAAGTAACAGTAACCTTAAGATGACCCGTACCTCCGATAGTGTCGGAAAGATATGCATCAGCATTCGCAAGCATTCCGATTTCATAAGTTGAATCACTTGGCATAGGCACTTCCTGATAAATTACCCCATCTAAAACTTCGTGTGCAAACAGATGATCATGGCCTTGAAAAAAGATATTAACGCCATTATCAACGAACAGTTTGTGAATAGGTTTAGCCCAACCCGGACGTTTAGTTGGGAATGTATAACTTGTGCCATTTTGCTCGTAACCTCCCCACTCAAAAAATTTAGCTGTAGCCGCACCACCTCTGCCTTGTCCGAGGGTATGATGAGCAAATACCAGCTTATATTGAGCAGTACTATTTTCTAAAGTATTCTTAAGCCAGGTATATTGAGGTAGTCCAAGAGTCCAATTCCATTTCTTTGGATTATCAGAAGTATCGCACTGGTCACGATATACATCCATCACCACAAACAAAGTATTCCCCCAATTCCAGGCATAGTAATTTTCGGGATATCCTATTCCATTAGGCTCAATATTTGTATTGCCACTATAAAAATTATTTGGATAAGGATTTGGATAATAAAACTTGCGCCAAAGCGTGCCATAAGTGGCTATGTTGTTAGGAGGCGTTTGACCCAGATAGTAATCATTTTCGCCCTCGTGGTTGCCCAAACATACATAAAAAGGCACCGAATGACACAATGTACCCAAATATTGACGGTAATCTTTATGCAAAGCCTGCATATCAGCAGAAGTGGTAGTAGTTGGTGTATGATCGTCGCCAAAAATATCTCCCATCGAAAGCATAAAATCCGGATTATCTTTTGCCTGATTAGCAAGACATATCTGATATATACTTCGCACCCCTTTTTTATCATATAAATGCTCATCGGCTTCTACCGTAAACGAAAAAGTACTTCCCGAAGCACGCTTAGTGTTGAAATGATACTCAGGGCTTGCCAAAAAAGTTCCCGAGCCAACAGCTTTATAGCGTAATCTATAATAATAACGGGTATTTGGAGTAAGATTAGTTATATCAATTTCATCAGGAGTATCTGCAACATTTGTAATAGTAGCTGTTGTGCCTGTGTAGACTCCAGAGGTGGTTCCATATTCTAGATATAAATTTACAGTTTGAGTAAAAAGAACACTTGCCGTAACTGCAGAGTCTGTTGGGCGACCAAGGACAATATCATAATTTTGTCCGAAACTTAAATGGCCTCCAGTAATTAATAGAATTATAAATAAAAAGAATGTTCTCATAGGTTTTTATTGTTTATTTTTTAGATTTTATATTACTTAAACTTATTTTATACATATCATCTTCATACTTCTTGAAGAATTTCCTACATTTATTCTAAAATAATAGATTCCGCTTTTAAGCGATAAATCATCCGAATTTAAAGCTACATTATATGCACCTGCATCCTGAAGTTTATCAACTAATGTGGCAACTTCTCTACCATACATATCATAAACTTTTAGTTGTACTCTATCCGATTTTTGTAAATAATATTTAATATTTGTTTCAAGACTAAAAGGATTAGGATAATTTTGAGAAATCTGAAATGAAGATTGCTTAATATATTCTTCTACAGCAGCTGTATTTGCAGATAAAGTATACGTATAACCAATTTCGGCATTATTATGACCTGAAGTTACTTCATTAGGAAGCAACGTTTTTATATAATCTACTTTAGCTGTAGAATCGCTAACTGTAACCAGCAGATAACCTCTGCCAGGCAGTATTACGCCATTAACATATCCATATTGCGCAGCCGAAGTATTTGAAATGTTTCTATTTGAAGGCTGAGGAACTTCTTGGTAAACGATTCCATCTTTATCTTGTTTGCCAAAAAAGTGATCGTGTCCGTGAAAAAATACATTAACACCATTATCTTTCATAAGCTTATGAACAGGATCGCCCCATCCGGGACGATTAGTTGTAAAACCATAAGTAGTATCAGCATTTTCGCCACCCATTTCAAAGAAATCGACAAACTCAGCACCTCCCCTACCATCATTTCCATTTCCTCCAACAAGCTGATGGCAGAAAACGAATTTAAACTTAGCTGTACTTTGTGTAATTGTTTTCTTAAACCAATTATATTGAGCTGCACCAAGAGTCCAACCCCAACCCGGTTTGGTTAAAGTGTACCAATAAGGATCAAGGACAACAAAAAGTGCATTACCCCATTCCCAGGCATAATAATTACCACGAAGTCCTACAAAGTTCTCAGCAATAGTATCGCCAGTATAAAAAGAATTAGGAAGCGGATTTGGATAAAATATCTTTCGGGTATTAGAAGTCATAACCGGCATACTCGTAGCTGTACCATTTAATTGCCAACCCAGCTCTCCTTCGTGATTACCTATAACAAGATATAGAGGTACTGAATGACAAGTAGCTCCAAAATAAGGACGGTATAATAAATGGCGGGCTGTAATATTGGTCTGATTGACTACAGCAAGTTTCTCTGACATAAAAATATCTCCCAAATCTATTAAAAAGTCCGGACACTTACCAAGAATATTTTGAAGCGTAAGACTATATGAAGAAGGATTTGAATTGGTATCCAGATGTGGATCTGCTTCTATTGCAAACGAAAAAGAATTTCCTGCAGGGCGAGGTGTATGAAACGTACGTTCAGGACCTGCAAGATAAGCAGTTGTTGCACCAAGTGTACGATAACGTGTTCTGTAATAATACTTCTTATTTGTAGTTAAACCGGTAAGATCAACCATACGCGAAGTATCTTTTCCTGCTGTATAGGTAGCAGTAGTTGAAGTGTAATTACCTGTAGTAGTTCCATACTCCCAATAAACCTGAGCAGTTGTATCAAACAAAATACTCATCGTAATTGAATTATTAGTAGGGCGACCAAGAATTTCTGTAAAGTTCTGAGAAAACACAGACCTAAGTCCCGAAAAAAGTAGTAAAGCAGTTAGATATATTGTCTTCATATAAAAAAATTAGTAAATTTGATTTTCATTTGTCAAAAAGGTTTAATCCACTAATGTTGATTTTTGTCAACAAAAGTGGATTAAACCTAACTAGTAATATGTATTTTGTTTAAATTGTCTAAATCCTTTTTATTTTTTAATAAGTTTAAGTGTTTGAACTGTATTTTGAGTATTTATTTTTAAAATATAAAGACCCGAAACAAGATAAGAGAAATCCCTTTGAGAAATTTCTCCACCCGACCATACAATTTGTCCTATCGAATTTAGCATTTCATAAGTTTCTTTTCCTGAAGTATTATTTAAACTAATTTTATCAGTAAAAGGATTTGGATAAACCTGCACTATTTGTGAAGGCTTATTAAATTCACTTACTGAGGTAGGATTTAATTCGATAACGCTGCCCGGAGTTAATACTTTTCCTGTAAAGGCAGCATAAGTTGGAGCATATTTATAGACTCTGAATATAGAATTCATTGTCTCGCCGGGACGAACAGGATTTGAAGGAACACTATCATATTGATGTAAAGGTCCGGTATTGGTAACAGGATCAATATATTTCCAAGCCACTTGTCCGGCTGCAGTTACTTCATATAAAGTACCTGTGGGGCCCGAACAAATAATAGTATTTCCGTTTGGCAAACGCTGTGCTCCTGAAATATCAGTAGCATACATCGATGTTGGTGGAGAAGCCTGATACGTCCAGGTTAAATTTGTTGGTGCATAAGCCGAACCAGTAACATAAGAATAATTTCCACTTCCATCAACTGGAGTTGTAATTTGGTCGATAGATGAATAATTGCGACTTACACCATTATTAAAACATAATAAATCTCCAGCTCCGGGACAGCCAGTTTTAATCCATTCCACATCATGTTGCTGAAAATACTTTCCACTACTTGCAGTGCCTGCCCCATAACAAATTGGATTTCCCCAACGATATAAAAGGTCACCACCTTTATTATGAGCACCTCCGGCATGAGAAGCAGCTTGAGCAGTAGTAGTACTGTGGTCAATAATCCATACCTCACTATTACCTCTTACACTAAGTGCTATTTGATTTAATGCCGGATTATAATCAATACTATTCATGTGATTCCAAAATAAAGGAAGCACTTTATGATCACCCAAAACATCTATTAATTCAGGATGGGCACTTGGTACCCCATAGTTGTTTTTTGTTGCATCACGGTTCTGTATCAGATGATCCCATACATGCCACTGCCAAACAACGGTTCCCCCAGTAGGATAAGTAGGTTGTATTTCAATAACAGCATCTGGGAGTATAAAGCCTTTTTGACGAACATCCGGCTGAAAGTTTGAAGTATCAAAACCTGCTGCCAGCACCTCTGAAATCATCTTCTTTTCGACAACCAACATAATAATATTACCATTTGGTAGTTTCTTTATATCATGATGTTGCATATATGTAGAAGTTGAATAGTCCATTGACCAAACCAGACTATCATTCCAGTTATATTCTTCTATCCTTCCTCCTTCGCCACCTCCAGTTCCTAAATTTCCTTGTGTCATACAAGTTCTTAATAGATTACCGTTCTCTAAAAGATATACAGCCTGACCCGGAGCATAGATACTTTTAACCCATTGATGTAATAATTTACCTTCGTTATTTATAAGATAAGTCTTTGTATATTGCTTAGGTGCAAACAAAGTATAGCCTTTAAAAGTATTAGCTGTATCGTTGATAAACACACCCATTGTTTGTGTTTGGCTATAATTATTCTTAGCTGACAATAATACCATAAAGAGTATTATTGTAATGATTGTTCTTCTTTTTAGCATTGTGTTTTCTTATTATTTAATTAAAACCATTTTTTTACTTAATTGCTGATTATTTCCTTTAAGGATATAAACATATATTCCACTTGACACCTTAGAGCCACTATCGTTGGTAGCATCCCAAGTTACTGAATAATTTCCTGTAGTATAATTTTTATTAACTAAAGTTTTAATATGACCTCCATTGAAATCAAATACTTCTAATGTAACAAGTTTTGATTCATTTAAACTAAAATCTATAGTAGTGTTTGTTGAAAATGGATTAGGATAGTTCTGATTCAGAACATCGCCTATAGGCTTTGGTTGTTCATATTCTTTTACGAAAGTAAGATCTGTTGGTGTAAAATAATTTGGAGTAGAACCAGTCATTGTAGCACCCGGAGTTAATGTATGCCCTACCAAAGCAGGGTGAGTGGCAGTATAACGGTAAGCTCTGAATACTCCATTGTAAGTTGGATAATTATCAACTTTTACTTTTTTGATTCCATCACGAGTCATCGGATTGATGTATTCCCAAACTATAGAAGTGTCGCTTGGATGAACTTCAAAAAAGTGACCATCATTCATTGAACAAACAAGTGTATTTCCATTTGGCAAACGTTGGGCACTGCTTCCGATAGTACTATAAAATGAAGTATTATTCTTGCTTGAATACATCCAGACAATTTGTTTAGAAACATTCTTCTTTTCTTTCATAAGATTCATATCAGGTGATGATACGAAATTATATTTTGCATTCGGAGGATTCACATAGCTACTATTTACAGTAAGGTTAGAATCTAAATAAGGATTTATTTCTACAATATAAGACTGTGGTGTAAGCTCAAAAAGATTCTCAGCATTATTGAAAACTAAGAAATGTCCGGCACCTGGCAGCCCCGGTTTAATCCATTGTATATCGTGAGCTCCACCTATTTGTTTATGTCCTGTAGTAGCCTTTTCCCAGTTTGTAAGTATTGATGGAGGGTTGCCCTGATTATATTTTGCAGGATCACCGAATCTATATAGAAAATCACCGGCAGTTGTTGCTGCTAAAGCTATACTGTTAGCAGGCTGATTTGCAATAAAAGTATTTCCATGATCAATAACATAAAACTCTCCGTGCACCGAATTAATTACAATCTGATCTAATTGTTCGTTATAATCTAAAGAATTGCAATGCATCCAATCTTTTTGTACGCGATTACCTGCCAGGTTAAGATTTATCTTTCCCGGTTTATTCTTTACAACTCCATAATTAGGTTTCGAAGGATATAAATCCTGAACAACGTGATCGAAAAACCACCATTCCCAAATTACTGTTCCCTGCATATTAACTTCAACAATAACGTCAACCTGAGCACCTGTGTAATTAGAAGTGGTATCACAACCGGCAGCCAGACATTGAGCCGGAGTAAGATCTTTGTTTGCTATATATATAAATGTAGAGTCGCCGAGCTTTGGATTGTATATCTTAGCAAAATCATGATGCGGATAATAACCACTTCTTGTTTCGGTATACTGCCAAACTGTATTTCCATTCCAATCCAATTCTTTCCAAACATTAGAATTGCTCGGATTTCCTCCAACAGCATCCAGTAAAGTTCCCCCTTCTGTAAAGCGTGGATTTGTTCCAATATTCCAGGTATGTATCACGTGTCCTTCCATATCTATTAAATAAGAAGTACCTCTTGTGCCAAACAAAGTATAACCAGTATAGGTTTTGGCAGCATCCCAATATCTGGTTTCGGTTTGTACCATAAATGTTTCCTGAGCAAAATTTACTAATGAAAATAGTAAAAGTCCTAGTGTTAAAAGTGTTTTTTTCATAATAAAGCCTTATTTAATTAAAATGATCTTATTTGAATATTCTTGTGCATCTGTCAGTAGTTTGCAGTAATAAATCCCACTAGGAAATTCGCTTGCATCCCATTGAAAAGAGTGCATTCCTTTATCCATTTTATCATTTACTAATGTCGTTATCAGTTGCCCATATGCATTGTAAACTTTTAAACTTACATTTTCAGCATTAGCTAAGCTAAATTTAATAGTTGTGGTACGATTAAAAGGATTAGGATAGCTGTTGAAAAGCTGCGTTCCTGTTGGTGATTGTCCTGTTTCATTTATGCCAACTGTAGTAGGATCAAACTTCCTAACAACTCTGAATCCTACATGATACCAAGGATGATTTGGGTCTTGCGGACCTCTATAATAAGTAGGATTACGGTTAGAAATACGCGAATGTCCATCGCTTTTACCATTTACCATAAGTCCGTTATACCAATTGCCTCCACGCATACCTCTATATGGTTTGCCATCAGGCATAATAAATCCGGAAGTAGGTCCGGTAGGGTTGCTATAAGGACTTACACTATAATAATTCTGACCATACCAATCGTTAAGCATTTCCCATGCATTGCCTTGCATATCATATAGTCCGAAACCATTAGCGCCATCTAAAGTTTGATAAGATGCAGCTGTTGAAGGCCAGTTATAAGATGTTTTTAGCTTTAAAGTGCCATCATAAAAGCCTACAGGAGTAGTTTGAGGATAAACTCCAGCTTCGTAAGGGTCGCCGGAAGCAGGCAAATTGGCTCTACTTTGGTCAAGGCTATCCCCACAGGCATAATTAAAATAAGGATTTGTATGTCCGCCTCTACCAGCCCATTCCCACTCAGCTTCGGTTGGAAGTCGATAACCATTTTTAGTAAAATCGCAAGCCCAGCTAGTAAGATTATAGCAAGGTTGAAGCCCATTTTGTGCACTCAACCAGTTACAGAATGCTGCACAACCACTCCACATAACTCCCACCATAGGATGATATGCTCTGTAATCGGCCATTGTAAAAGAATTTCCTGTATAACTTATACTATAATAGGAAGCAAACTGATTGGTGTAACAAATTATATTAGTGTCACCTGTTCGATATACAGTATTATTTGTAACTGTAAGACCACCACTAAGCAAACTAGCATTTAGATAGGTCAGGAACATCTGATTTGTGGTTTCAGTCCGTGACATATAAAAGCTATCTACTTTTACGGAATGAATAGGTGTTTCATCGCTTGGATGACCGGGGTCTACAAAGCCAAAATGATCTCCCATATCATAAATCCCAGCCGGAATTAGTGCTTCGGTAAGATTTAAATCTTTATTATCAGTTCCACCTCTCACCAACAACACATTTTCGCTTGTGGTTTTTGGATTATAAGATACAATTCCATAATCAACATTAATATCCCAGGCAATTGTTGGTGTATTTTGCATCGTAGTTGACGACCAATAATTACCCGAAAGTATATTTGTAAAATAAGTTTTATCAAAGCTAGGATTATGTTTACTAACTACATTTAAGGATTGAAGCTCTTTTATATTTGGAACTCGCCAATCAGTTTTTCCTGCCAGAGTGCAAGAATTTGCAGCAGCTAAAGCTTGTTCCCAAGTTACAGTAGTAGCTGATTGAATCTGTTGCCAAACCAATCCTGTATAATTATCGGTAATTGTACCATTGCCATTATCAGTAAAATGTGGCACACTAAAAGTTGTAGTAATAACATCCCGAACCGCTCTAACATGAAACTTCTTTGTTCCACCTGCACTTACAGTTTCTGATTTTGGATGTGCACCAATACCTCCACCCGAATTAACCGCCCATACTTTTGTAGTGTCATCGCAGCGTCTTTCGCTTGTCCACCAATACTCGGCAAGTGTTTTGGTAAAATAGGCAGTATCTAAAGCAGGGTTTAGCTTTCCGTGATTATTAATGCTGAATAATTCAATACCTGTTGGAAGCCTCCAGCCTGTAACTCCTCCTAAATTTAGGTTGTTGCAGTAAGCCACAGCAGCTTCGTAAGTCATTTCACCTCCATCGGTCTTTTGCCAAACTAAACGAGTATTATTATCAGTAATCGTTCCATCACCATTATTAGTAAACGACATTGGATTTATTAAAAAGTCGGCATCCTCACCGTGAGTAGTTGTAAAACTAGCACTCTGACCGGTTTCGGGAAGTTTAAAAGGAATAAGTTTTTGGGCTTGCGCAACAGTAAAGCTTGCCCCTATAAGTATTGTTAGCAGTATTTTCTTAAGCATACTCTTGTTTTTATTTAGTTTTAATTCTTTTTGTAAAAAAAAGCATTTCTTATTATGATAAAATTAATGTTTTTTATCTTGCTTATTATCTGGTTTAAAATAATCACGGATTTCTTTCACCAATTCTTCAAATTTTCCCATTTGTTCGGGAGTGCAGACGGCTTTTAATTGTTTCGATTGTTCAAATCTTAAAAGCTCCATCTGATATTCGTTATCAGAAACACGACGGGCAAGAGTTTTTACAAGTTCCTCGTCAGTAGTTTTATTAAACATAGCTTCGTTCATCGAATCTCTTTCAGAACGGATAACTTTAGCTAGAGCTTTTTCTTTATCGAAGAATCCTGAACGAATGTCTTTAAATTGCTGAACTTGTTTTTCGGTAAGATTTAATTCATTTTTTAAAACATCCGAAACATCGCGTTGTTCGTCCTTATGCTCCTTAGGAGGAGGGCGATGACAACAATCTTTAAACAGGAAAACGCTTAGTGAAGCTACATTTAAAATAACAAGAACAACTACTATTCTTATCAACAATTTTCGTTGTGCAAATACATCCATAGCTATTGGTGTTTATAAATGCTCATTAATTAAAAGTTCTTTTGAAATAAGTTGTAATTCGCTTTTATGCGAGCTACTTTTGGTAGAAGTTTTGAATACAGAATTAAGTATAAAACCTGCATTTATAAGCAAAACAAAAAGCATTACAACAGTAAAGCTCTTTTTAGGGAAACCTACTGAAGAAACACTTTTAGCTGTAGCAATTCTATCCATCAACGATTGCTGCCAGACCTCAGTAGCTTTAAGTTCGCCAATATTTTCAAATAAAGAGATAGCATCCGAAACGCTATTATCTACTTCTGATTCTTTCATTGTTGCTGTTTTTAATATAGACGACAATTAATTTGAAAGCTGTCACGCATTCAAACTATTTTTTAGAATATTTTCTAATTCTGCGCTTACTTTTTGTTTGGCACGAGATATTAAAGATTCAACGGCATTGAGTGTGGTGTTCATAATTTCGGCAATTTCGGGATTGCTATAGCCATCAATTTTACTTAAAGTAAAAGCAACTCTTTGATTATCTGGAAGGGAATTTAAAGCTTTACTAATTGCTCTAAAATTATCATCTTCGTGCAATGATTTGTCTGGCATAGCGCCTCCTTTAAGCCAATTTGCAACTTCATCGATAAGTAGAATTTTACCAAGAGAAGAAATTCTTTTCTTACGATTACGTTTTTTAAGTTCGTCAAGACATTTAGTAACTGTAATCCGATAAATCCATGTTGAGAGTTTGGCATCACCTTTAAATGTTTTTACAGATTGATAAACTTCAATAAAAACTTCTTGCGAAACATCTTCTGCATCCTGTTGATTAAGTAAAAATCTGTAGCAAGTATTAAGTACTCTGGGAGAAAATTGTGCGACCAATTGGGCAAAAGCAGCCTTATCACCAAGTTTTAGTTGATACAATAAATCTGCTTCCATATCTTAGCCTAAGAAATGTAGTTATTAATAAAAAGAAGTAACAAAAGCTCCGCCATATCAATTGTTTCGGGTTCAATATACATAATAATAAACACAAAAAGTGTGTATTAGTTATGATTCATAATTAAATTATAGATTACAAAGATAAGAAAAGGTTTAATTTGTATGATGAAATTAATGTTTTTGAAGATATTGTTTCCAGCAAGATAGTTGCGTACTATTTGAAGTACGAACCAATCCATGAAAATGTACAAACCGCGTAGCCGCTACTTATTCAAATTATATTCGAATAACTTTAATTTTTGAAGCCTTTTGAAATGTACTTTTAAAAAAAACTTCCAAAAAGGGACATAAAAGCGATTTTTTAGCTAATATACATTAAAATGCACTAAACTACATTTATACAAAAGCTGTTTCATACTTTAAAGTTAAAAATAGCTCTTCCGAACGTCGTCGACGACCATATTTACGTCGACGACGACGTTCAGATGTAGAACTTTCTAGTAAGTTACTACCTTTTTCTACTTCCGAAGGTCGTCGCCGACCATATTTACTACAAAGTCGACCATATTTACGTCGTCGCCGACGTTCAGATGTAGAACTTTCTAGTAAGTTACTACCTTTTTCTACTTCCGAAGGTCGTCGCCGACCATATTTACTACAAAGTCGACCTTATTTACGTCGTTGTCAACGTACCGATGTAGAACTTTTTAGTAAGTTACTAGCTTTTTCTACATCGGAAGAAGAAAGTTCTCCAAAGTTACTAGCTTTTTCTACATCGGAAGGAGAAAGTTCTCCAAAGTTACTAGCTTTTTCTACTTCCGAAGTAGAAAGTTCTCCAAAGTTACTAGCTTTTTCTACATCGAAAGGAGAAAGTTCTCCAAAGTTAC
>CAIWDQ010000260.1 GCA_903911455.1 uncultured bacterium | reverse complement strand
GTTAATGATAGTCTATGATTACAATTTAATCAGTAAATGATAAAATAAAGTCAAATATAATTTTACCTGTTATCAGAATTTTCGCCTTAGATAATGGAACAGTAAATCAAGGATTTTCAGAAACATAACACTCTTGAAAAATAATGTCACAGAATCACAAAATTAAAATTTGCATAGAGAAATGCAGGATTTCAATTAAAAAGCTAAAGAAATTGTTTCTAAATATTTTCGGAAAATATTTGTTTTTATTTCATTATATTTTATGCTAGCAATATATAAGTAAATTAGATATGCAAGATGAATGAAGCGGGTTTTCGGAAACTACTGATAAAAAACTATATACCGCTTGAATATAAATTATCTCTTAGGTGTGATTCCCAATACTTATTTATAACTAAATTGAATCTACCATGAAAACCAGACTCATTTTCACATTAATCTGCATGTTCGCATTATGTTTCAGCGTAAAAGGGCAGAATTCAATCTCAATTGCAGATGAAAGGTATGCTGATGCTTCAAAAAGCAATTATGTAAGTCACAGGGAGAAGGATGTTGTCATTTCTCGTATCGATATTCCCGGGAAAGAGGCTAAGTTTTATTTAATAAACATGTACAGAATGGATTCAGGAAAATTAAGTGCTTATCCATTCTGTACTTCTGCATCTGAAGATTATAATAAAGCAACATACAAATGGACAAATGATACAACAATATTCTTTACACTTATAAATTCCTTTAATAGCCGGTCAGAATCATTCAGGATGTCGGGGAATGGAAAACGCTCAGACCTTGAGAGAAAGTGATTTATTGTTCATTTCCCAAAGATGGCTTACAGATAGTTGGTTACAAAACAGTATAAATTTTTAGCCGGGCATCAAATTATTACAAGTTAATAAGTTTTAAAATGAAGAAAAAAATTATCTTATCAATGCTTTGTTTCTGCTCTGTTTCTTCCTGGTATATTTGGAATTACTTCTGCAATAATCGGTATCCCATCATGGGCGGTCGGAGCTAAAAGAAATGCCAGGGCTGAACTTGCCTTACAAAAATTTAATATTGTACAAACAAATTCAATAGCAGTTGGAGTGGGAGTAAGAATAAGGTTTTGAGCATTTTGGCAAAAGGCAAATATTTTTTAATATCTATATTCTAATATTTTAAGCATGGGGAAAATTAAATTTTTATTACTTTTTATATGTTTTGTTTGTCTGCAGCCTCATTGCTTTTCTCAGGATCTCCCGGGAACAAAAAATGCAATATATTTTGAATTATTTGGGAATGGCGGGCTTTATTCAATAAATTATGAAAGGAATATTCATCGGAACATCTACTGCAGAATAGGCTATAGCTCATTTCAAACCTCCGATATAATTGACAGGGTTAATACTGGAAGAATAACAACAGTTCCGGTTCTTGTCAGTTTTTTGTCGGGTCACAATAAGCATCATTTTGAAATTGGCGGTGGCTTACTCCTCGGAAAAAAAAGAGAAGGCACTGTATCAAATCCTATATGTGATATTACCTCATTTATTGGTTACAGATACCAGGCCCTGCTCAAAGGATTCTTATTCCGGGCCGGTATTACACCCTTAGTCTCAGTTACTGATGCAAATTATCCTGATAGTTTTATGATATCAGCAGGAGTAAGCATTGGATATCATTTTTGAAGCATTTGACCCATGATTGATATAAGGTATTTCTGGATTTCAGGAATATCAATTCTCATTAAAGGTTGTCAAACAATTTCCTAAGCAATGGTATAGTATCAAAATACCCTAGCCTGGGTTCTGAGTCGAAAAACATTTTAAAATTTCACAACAGGCAGGATAATATTGTTTTACAG
>CAIWDQ010000259.1 GCA_903911455.1 uncultured bacterium | reverse complement strand
TAACTTCAAATAATTCGTCAATAGCTAATACAACTAAAAAACTTAAAATATTTAATCAATCTTCTTCTTCAAATTCAAATATAATAAATAAAAATAAAGTACTTTTAAATCAAAATAAAATTACACCAATTAATGAAGCTAATGAAAATAAATTTTATGAAATAGTTTCAAACAATCAAAAAACTGATTTAAAAGCGTTAGAATATGAATCTACAATTCAGGGAATAATTATTGAGACAAAAAATGGAAACGTTATTAAAGAAAAAAGTATTGAAGAAATTTCAATGAACGTAACTTCTAGTTTTGAATCAATTGATGATACGAAAAATACTTTGATTACTGAAATTCAAAACAACCCAATTGAAAATAGTATTGAAGTTAACAACACTATTCAAAAAGAAAACTCAGATTTAAAAACAAAAATATCGAATGATGTTGTTAATAACAATAGTATTGATTCTGTCTCTGAATCTTTAAACTTAAATCGTCCTATTCCAAAGATAAACCCTTATCCTAAGAATATTATTAATTATTTATCTGTTGAATTAAGTAGTACAATGTATAATGTAAATAGAAATATAACTTCATCTCCTTTAAATTCTGATGTTATCCCAAATAAAACTAATTCTGAAACTCATATCTGTAATATTAATCCTGGTGTTGAATTTAAATTAGAAAAGAATAATTATTTTGTTCAATTTGGTGTTAATTATTCTACTTATGGAGAAAAGTTGTTTTATAATACTTTCCAAAAGCAATTACAACTAAAGGATACATTAGTTTTTGTAATTGATTCTTCTCATCCTAATGGTAGCTGGATTTATAATCAAATTACAGATACTTTAAAAATTACTCATAATAATCAATATTATAATACATACAAGTTCATTGAAATTCCTGTTTTAATAGGAAAGACATTTAATTGGAATAGATTTTCAATTGATATTTCAACTGGTATTTCATTTGGTTTCTTAATAAGTGCTGATGCAGAAATTATATCTGATGATCGCATGTCAATTATTAATATTAATGATAATAAAACACAATATGTAAGTCATCTGATGTTGGATTATTTATTAAGAGCGTCCTGTAGATATAACTTTAATGATAAATGGAGCATTTTTGTAAGACCTTCGTTAAAAATGAACATAAGTAATTTCTATAATGAAGCAAATTATGCTACAAAGATGAAGTATAATGCTTATGGGGTTGGGTTTGGATTAATGTATAAGTTTTAATCTTTAATTATGAAAACCAAAATATTATTTACATTCTTACTTGCAGTTATTTTATTAAATGTTAAGGCGCAAATTAACAGTAATAATATTATTGTAGGGAATGTTTATAATATTTCAACTTTTGCTCCAATAGTAGGTCACAAAGTATATTGTACCGATAGTCTTACATATAACGATTCTACAATAACCGGTACAAGCGGTCAGTTTTATTTTCCTATAGGTAATGTTTCGAGCCCCAACCTAAATTATTATGTCTATACTTTTGATTGTAATAATATAGTTTCATACAATACTATCAAATCAATTGACACCGCTAATTTCAATGTTTATTTTAATATTTGTGATTATAGTAGTGCTTTTTGTCAGGCTTCTTTTACAATGGATTCGGTTGGATATATGACTTATAGTTTTATTAATAACTCTATTGGTAATCCTATTACAACTGACTGGGATTTTGGAGATGGTACTACTTCAAATGTTTACAGTCCTACACATACATTCTTGTATCCGGGACAGCATCTAATTCATTTAATGATTACAACAGCTTTAGGGTGTGTAAATAATTCTTATGCGTGGTTGAATGTATTGCCGGGTGGCTCGTGTAATGTTACTTTTTCTTACAATAATATTTCTCCTGATACTATTCAATTTCAAAACTCTTCATCCTCTTCTTACATATACAGTAAGATAAAATATTTGTGGAATTTTGGAGATGGCTCTACTGATACACTCGAGAATCCACTGCATGTATTTGCTTTATTTCCTAACAACAATGGGTATAACGTATGTTTAAAGATGTCAACATTTGATACTATTTATAATAGTTTAATTTGTCAGGATTCTTTCTGTTATTTTGTAACTATTAACTCACCCGAAATTTGTGACAATTCATTTACTTATACTTTACTTAATCATATTTATACTTTTACCGGACTTAATACTTCTACATATCCAACAACATATTATTGGGATTTTGGAGATACTACAACTGCAGTCGGCAACTTGGTTAATCATGTTTACACTCAACCTCTTCATGGGCTTAAGCATTATAATGCGTGTTTGAATACGACTACTCATTATCCTAATTCAGATAGTTGTAATTTTAAAACATGTCATGATGTTTATGTTATAAGCAATGATCCCATTATTTATGGATATATTAGAGCTGGTGATTTTAATGCAGATAATGGAATAGTTGTGAGGTATGGCATTAATAATCCTTCGGGGACTTTAAGTATTATAGATACTGCTGTTTTTACAGATGGATTTTATGCATTCCATGCACCAACAGCTAATTATCCTGCCTTCATGCTTAAGGCCTTTTTGAATTCAACATCTAACTACTTTAATTCTTATCTGCCTACATATTACGATACTATTATCAAATGGGTATATTCTCCTCCTGTATATCCAACAACCGATGGTTTTAAGTATGATATAGGTCTAGTTCCTTATGGCAGTGTTGTGACCACAGGGAACGGATTAATAAGTGGTACTGTCATTAATGGAAATACTAATAGTGCCATTGATGGTGTCGAAGTTATTCTTTTTGATCAAAATGAGAATCCTTTGAATTATCAATATACTAAAAATGGAGGTGTTTATATTTTCGATCATTTAGATTATGGTACTTATAAAATATATATAGAGATTCCAGGTAAGAAGGCCGAAGAAATAATTGTTGTTTTAAGTCAGTCGAATCCTCATGTTGTTAATCTTAATTTTACAGTAAGAGATAAAACTATTACTTCTATTAGTGATGATATTGCTATTAATAAATCAATTGTTGGTGATGTATATCCTAATCCTGCCAAAGAGGAGGCTTCTATTGATTTCAGTATTCTAAAATCTACTAAAGTTAAACTCATTGTTCTTAATAATCTGGGGCAGACTTGTTATAATGAAGACATCAAGCTAACCGCAGGATATCATAAACATACTATAAATACTCAACAGCTCGAGGCAGGCTTTTATACCATACAGATTACAACATCCGAAGGAATAAGAATGGTTAAGAAATTCGTTATTTCTAAATAAGAAAGAGATAATTCTCTCAGCCCTCCCTCTTTTTCGTAATTCGTAATTTTTAATTCTCTCAGTCTCTCTATCTTAAAACTGTTACTATCCCTTCTCTATTTATCAATTCATTTGAATCTTTAATAATTGCTTTAACAGTATAAACATACACACCCATCGGAACTGCTTTACCTTTAAATGTTCCATCCCATCCTTTACTAATATCTGAACTTTCAAAGATTAATTCGCCTGTACGATCAAAAATCATTAGTTTAAATTCTTTTAATTCTATTACAGTTTCAACTTTAAAAATATCGTTTAAGCCATCACCGTTTGGAGTAAAAGCATTAGGTATATAAATTCCACCCGTTTCGCAATTTTGATAATAAATGATTATAGTATCTGTATTACTACAATGGGGAGGAATTGTTGCTTTTACCCAATAAACTCCGGGATAATTTACTTTGTAAGTTGAGTTTGTTGAATTATCCTGCCATTGATAAATAGCATTATTTATATTAGGATTTAATACAACATCCTTTCCAATGCAAATAGTAGTATCATTCCCTAAATTTATCATTGGAGGATTAATTACATTTACTGTAAACCAAGCAGTATCATTATTATTACCATATACAACATAGGTTGTCGTTATATCCAGCTTTACATTTAATACTGCATTAGTTGAAATTATACTATCTGGTTTTATTGCATAAGCCCATTTTACTGTAGTATCAGAAACTGCGACTAAACTAATAGTATCATTTTTACAAATCAATGAATCTCCTTCTATTTTTACTTTTGCAGGATAAATTTCAATTTTATCTATAAAATAATAAGCTCCTATATTACCAGAACTAACCAATGTATGAGCATCATCTTTAAAATTACCAATTGTAATATATTGATAAGAGCTATCTGATGTATAATTAAAACTATAATGTTTCCATACATTCCAACAATTAATTATATTTGTAATTTCAATCTGTGGAATAACAGATATATTTTCTGTCATAGCTTGATATAAAGGACTATTTGAAAAATGAATACCTATATTATTAGAATTTTTAGTATAAAATGTATCTATCCCATTTGTTAGATTAAAAGAGATAGAATAATGATGCCCTGAGATCATTGATCCTATAAATTTAGTAGAAATATATTCTCTAAAAATACTACCTATTTGAATAGTAACAAAACCCATTTGACAATTACCAGAAAATGGTGTAATTGAGCCAAGTGCTGAAAATGATATAACATTATAATAATCTGGACTTCCTTTAATATTTGTATAATCACCATTAATATTATTCCAACCTACTGCAAGATTACTTTGACCATAAGTTGTTGGTAAACTTGAATAAATTTCAAAGTCACCATTGGGAACAAGATTTATCTGTGCATTTACTTTTGTAATTGCAAATAGAAATAAAATGGTTAATATATGTAGTTTTGTAGTTTTCATTTTAGGATACAAAGATACAGAAATTCTAAACAATTTTTATATCTTCTTTTAAAAAGGAGTTAAAGTTCAATTAAACTTTAACTCCTTTTATTTTTGATTTTATTTAATGATCACTAG
>CAIWDQ010000258.1 GCA_903911455.1 uncultured bacterium | reverse complement strand
CACATCCAATTAACAACAATAATGTTAGTAATATCACAAAAAGTATAATTTTATAAAACGCATATAAACAGAGGATAATGACTTATTATGTTAAATAAATACGAATTAAAAATCTAAGAAATAATTAATTTATAATTTTGCAAAAAACAATAACATTTTTATAAATAAAAAACATAATAAAATGAAAAATTCACAGGATGATGATCTAAAAATGATAAACACAACATGTTTATTAATGATCGCAAATTCAACTACATGGGGAATAAATCCCATAATTCAGGCTATGATTGACGCTGCTCAGGAGAAATACACCTATTCGATGGAACAGTTTTTAATTCAAAAAAGGGGAAGTGCAGACGAAACACTTGTAAAGAACGAAGATCGGGATGAGCTAATTGTTATTCTTACCAAAGTAAAATCAGGGGAAATCTCCTATTGCAACTCGGTGGGCGATCATACTAATTTTAATTTCATTAATAAAACTAAAAGTAATATTAAAGAAATGAAAGATAATGAACTTAAAATTTATGCTAAAAATGTGCATGCTCTGGCTATTGAACTTGGTGTAAAACTTTTGCCGTATAATATAGTAGTGCTAGATGTTACGCATTTAAAAACTAAACTAGATGCATTTGAGGATTCGACCGAAGCCACCCGACTTGCAATAATAGCAGTGGGCAATGCTACCGAAAATATCGCAAATGCTATTCATCAGGTAAAAACCATGTTTAAAACCGAACTCGATCCATTAGTAGAAACCTATTATGATGTAGCCCCAAATTTTGTTAAACAATATAGAGCCGCGCGCAAAATAATACATTACGGTGTACGCCACGAAGGAGCCGAAGCTACTATCAATGCGATGGTAATCGCTAAAGCAGATCAATCAGTATTATATTTAGTAAGTATTATAGTAGTCGAAACCGGCGACAGAGCCCTAACCGATGATAATGGTGCTGCCGTTATTGATATTGCTAAAGCAGGCGTCTATACACTTACATTCGAAAAACCCGGATACATAACCATTACAAAAACCAATGTTCAATTAGGAGTAGGAGACATACTTGCCTTAAATGTGGAAATGGTAGCCGAAGTATAGAATTATAAATTATTAAAAAAACATATCTTGTGAATTCCTCATCACGCTAGATACAAAACCGATAATCTTATTTTTAAAACCTGACTTCACGTTTATGAAGTCAGGTTTTGTTATGTTGCTATAAATTTCACAATATAATGAATCAATTATAATGTAATAAATAGCTATATATTTGTGTGGTAGGATACTTATGTTAACGACCGAAAATTAATTAACATATATTTAACAATTCTTTAACACAATAGCTTCAATCTTTGTAACTTTTAGTTTATATTTGCATTCGGTTAAGTAGGGGATGTCGAAAACCTACTAAAATAGAGTAGACACAAAAATAAAATTGAATATTTTAAAAGAATTATTATGTTCATATCTCATATTTACAGACACTTATTGTAAAATAAGTGTCTGTATTATCATTGAGATTAAGGCATAATTCTTGTTAAAAACATTACAAATAAACCAATAGGAAATTAAGGATATTAATCGAAAGTATATTATAAAAAGAGAATTAAAAAAACATTATACAATATTATTTTAAATTTATGGAACTTAAGTACTCATTACAAATATTAAATTATATGAAAAATATTTTACATTTTACAGCAGCAAGTAAAGTTAGAATTGGAAGAAACTTTCTTTTAACTTTTATCTTTGGGATGTTCATTTTAATGATGACATTTGTACAGACAGCTAATGCACAAAACTGTTCAGTAAATGCGGGAGTAGATCAGTATATCTGTCCAAGCTCAGATATGCAGCTATTTGGAACATCAGCAGGTTTGATGGAGGTAGCAAGTAGTGGAAATATACATTGGTCGCAGAAAGATGGACCTTCTGTGTATATAGCTAATCCATATGCACAAAATCCATTAGTTACCGGATATACACAAGGGACTACCTATAACTTTTACAGATGGGCTAAATGTAAGGATGGTTCATTGGTAAAAGACTCGGTACAGGTAACAGTGTATCCTATGACAACCTCAACAGTAGGAGCAGATATTACTTCATGCCCCGGATTAACTCAGGCCTTGGCAGGAAGTGCTCCAGGTGCTAATGAATCAGGAACATGGCAGGTAGTTGGACCAAATAATGCAGGAGTAACTATTGCAAATCCTAACCTATATAATACTAACATAACTTTAGGACAAAATGGATGTGGTACTACAGTTTTAAGATGGACTATAATAGGAACAAACTCCTGTTATTCGTTTGCTGATATGAATGTAACCAATATAGGAGGAGCTACACCTTATTCAGCTGGAACTACACAAAATCTTGGTAATTGTTATAATACAACAACTTCAACTAACTTGAATGCAAGTTCAGGAGGTTGCGGATTAAATGGTCAAATAGGACATTGGACATTAGTTAATGGTCCAAATATACCTACAATTAGTAGTACAACTTCAAATGCTGCTAATATTTCAAATTTAATTCAGGGAACATATACTTACAGATGGGTTGTTACAGGTCAATGTACAAGTGGTTCTGGAACTGTTGTAATTAATGTCCCTCCACCAGTTGGTGGTGTTACAGGTGCAAGCGCAGGCGGAGCACAAACATTTTGTGATGGTCGTACAAGTTTTACACTTACAGGAAACGACCCTCTGGCTGCCAATAATTCTAATACTTCTACAGCTAATGAACATGTACATTGGACAACTACCAACCCCAATGCTATTATCAGTAATCCAAACTCTCCAGTAACAACTGTAACTGTTCCTGCTAATTCGACAGGGACTTTTTCTTTTTCTTATTCTATCACCAACATATTAACAAATTGTTCTTCATCATCAAGTACATCTGTAACATTTATAGCTCCTCCAACGATTTCGTTAATGGGGACCCCTTTTATTCCTTGTGGAGATTCAATTGCTAATATATATTATACAACAAACAATAATTCGTATGTACAATATAGAATTTTAAGTGGCCCTACCAACTGGCTTTATCCAAATACAAACAGTTTCCCTACAGGATGGATCAATGCTACATCAAATCAGCAATTAGGATATAATATACAGAATATATATCACCTTAGTGGAGTTGGGACATACGTGATAAGATTTCAGGTAGCATCGGGAGTTGGAGCAAGTTGTACGAGTGCATTTTTTGATGTAAGTGTAACAACGTCACACATGCCAACTAACAGTAATTCGGGTACTCCTCAAATCCTGGCTTGTAATGTAGATAATACTCATCTGGCTGGAAATATTCCTCAAAAAGGAACTGGGTTTTGGACTCAACTAAGTTCTCCTCCCGGGTATCCTGCAACAATTACTGACCCGACTTTATATAATTCTTTAATATCAAATCTTCACCCTGGAGTTTATCGTTTTAAATGGACCATTTCAAACGGTGCAACTTGCCTTCCATTTTCAAATACTACTTTCGTAATTGTTTCTAATGCTACACCAACTGGTGTATATGCTGGTTCGGATCAGACAATATGCTATGGTTCCCCTTATATTATGCAAGCAAGTGTACCTGATAACTATGCTACTGGCACATGGACTGTTTTTCCAGCAGGTCCCACATTTTCAGATTTACATAATCCAAATGCTATAGTAAATGGACTTGATCCAAATACATTATATACTTTCACGTGGACTGTACAGAATGCTTGCTCTTCTGATTTTTCTAATGTGCTTATTCAAACTACCAATGAACAGGGACCTGCTACACCTGTTGCAGGTGGTGATCATTGTTTACCAATGGGAAATACAACTTATACTTTCTCAGGTGCAACTGTTCCTTCTGTGGATGAAAGTGGACTTTGGACACAGATAGATTATAATTTACCTGTAACCTTTGATGATCCTACAATACCTAATGCTACGATAAGTGATCTTCAACCAGGTAATTATAAATTTCAATGGCAGATTACTAATAACAATAGTGGTTGTGTGTCATACCCAGCTATTGCAAATATTACTGTAGGTAACACGGTAAATGCTACTTCAGGCTTCGCTACTTATTTTTGCGGGTATTCTCCTGCTGTAATTTCACTGCATGGAACACCTGATGATGGCTCTGTAGGTGGTACGTGGCAACAATTACAAGGGAATATTGTCACAATTGATTTACCTAATAATCCTCTTACAACAGTAAGTGGTGTCTATGCTGGTATTTATCAATTCAATTGGGTTGTAAATAATGGAGTATGTCCAAGTTTTACAACCCCTGTTACTGTAATACTAAGTAATCCTCCAAGTCCTCCTATTGTAGGTGCAAATTTAAATGTATGTGGTACTACAGCAGACTTAAATGCTACACTTCCTACTGTAGGAACAGGCTCATGGAGCATAGTAAGCGGACCAAACTTACCAGCTTTCTCAACTACTAATCCAAATTATACTTCAGATCCTTATAGTGATCCTCATGCTCATGTCTCAAATTTAATAACAGGAACCTATATATTCAGATGGACAACTACAAATGGCATAGCATGCGGCGATTATTCAGCAGATCTTACAGTAACTGTTTCAACACCTGTAACTGCAGGTAGCAGTCAAACACTTTGCAATGCTACAACAGCTCAATTAACTGGTAATGCAGGTAGTACAGGGAATTGGCAGGCAACATACTGGCCAGGTTATCCAGCTACTACAAATCAACCTGTAATTACACTAACAAATCCTGTTTCAAATATAGCTATTGCTTCAAATTTAGCAACAGGAACATATACTTTTACTTATTCAGTCTCTAATTCTATCGGATGCTCAAACAATCCAGCTACTGTAAATGTTACTATCTCAGGTCAACCTTCAAATGCCAGTGCCGGAAGCAATCAAGATATTTGCAAGCCAAATTCCTTTGCTTATACAATTTCACTATCAGGTAATACACCTGCAATTGGTACAGGTCATTGGTCACTCATCTATCCATCAACTGATCCTGATGTATCAGCAAGTTTTAGCGATGCATCATTGGCAAATGCTACTTACACTACAACTACTACAGGTACTTTTATTTTTGAATGGACTATTACAGATGGAACGTGTTCAAACTCTGATCAGGTTTATGTTTTTCTATATGATCAACCATCTCACGCAAATGCAGGGCTTACTCAAAATGTTTGCGGTACACAAACTACTATGAATGCTGATGTTCCAACTATAGGTATAGGGAATTGGTCTCAAATATCAGGGCCAACACCTGCTGCTAATTTTACTTCATTAATAGACCCATATACAACAGTTACAGGTCTACAACCTGGGACATATGTATTCGAATGGACAATATCTAATGGATCTTTGTCATCATGCACTTATACTTCAACAGTAACAATAAATGTTACACAACCACCTGTAACACCTAATGCTGGTTTGGATCACGAGCAATGTCAAACATCACTAACTTATGTTCTACAGGGAAACGATGTTAGTCCAAATTCAGGACTTTGGTCTGGAACAGGAGGAGTAACTTTTAATAACACTTCTAATTATAATGCTACAGCTACTTTCTCTGGAGCTGGAGTTTATACTCTAACCTGGACATCTACTAATTCCAATTGTTCTTTACATGATGATGTTGTGATAACGATTGACCAAATGCCTACAATAAATGCAGGTACAGATATTAATCTTTGCCAGTTTGCAGCTTTAAATCTAAACGCAACTAAAGATATTGGAAATGGTATCTTGACTGAGAATATTAGTACTAGTACAGGCCCCGGACCTATAACTTTTGCGTATCCTACTCTTGGAACTACTCAAGTGTTTGGGACTGGTGTAATAATGGGCACAGATCCAAATAACCCCTCTGGCCCTCAAATTCCAACTGCACCGGGTGTTTATTACTTCGATTGGACTGTATCTAATGGTGGTTGTACTGCTTCTGATGAAGTTAAAGTAACAGTTTATCCCACACCTATAGCCATTGCAGGCCCACCTCAGGATTTTTGCAATGTAACTCAAACTAATTTAGCAGGTAATACACCTTCAGTTAATAATATAGGAACATGGTCCCAGGATCCTGCTGATTATACTTCTCCATCTACTTTATCTCAATTATCTTTTAATAATATTCACAGTTCGGGTGCTTTAGTTTCTAATATTATTTTACCAGGTATTTATCATTTGACATGGACTGTTGTTTCTGATGGTGGTTGTTCAGTTTCAGATGCGATAACTATAACAAAACATCCTGATGTAACATTAACCTGCCCTTCAAATGTAACAGTTTGCCAGGGATTTAAACAACCATTAACAGTTACTTATGTTGATGTAAATGGTGCTGTTTCATATCCATTAAAATGGGAATATAGTACAACTTCAGCTTCTGGTCCGTGGACTCTTATTCCTGGCGTAACAGGCACTAATTATACAACACCAGCACTAAACGAAGATATTTGGTATCGTGTTACTGAATTATGTGGTTATACATCTTGTATTACTTACATTCAAGTTGTTAATCCAAAAATAACAAACCTATCTACTGATCAAACTTTATGTTATGGAAGTCAGGCAACATTATCAGTGACTGCTACTGGAGGAACTCCTAACGCAAGTGATTTAGTTTATCAATGGTTTACAAAAATTAACAATGTACTTACACCTATTGGATCACCACTAGCATCTAATACTTATACAACAACAGCTCTTACTCAAACGTCTTATTATTGGGTAAAAGTTTCATCTTCTCAAACAGGATGTAGTGGTGTTTTATCAAACTCAATAACTATTGATGTTCCAAGCATAATTGTTCAGCCTAATACTGGAACAACTCTTTGTGAGGGGGGGGCAACTACCTTATCTGTTGGAGTTACAAATAATATACCTAATACAACATATAATTATCGTTGGGAATTAGCACCTCTTGCATCAGGAACATATACAACTACAGGTTTGGCTGCAGGCACTTATACATCTTCTACTTACCATACACCTGCACTGTCAATAGGGCATTATTATTATAGATGCGTTATTTCAACTACTCTCAACAATTCACCATGCCCTGACATTATTTCTAACACATCTGATGTTAATGTTTTGCCTGAACCAACAGTTACTATAACTGCAACTACAGGGGAGCAGGAAATGTGTCAGAACATTAGTACTATAGCCGAACTTACAGCTCATGCAACAGGTGGAGTTGGGACTAATAGTTATCAATGGGAAATTGGTTCTAAATCTTCTGGTACTGCTTTAATTTGCTCATATGTTGATATCTGGATTCCTATTTCAAGTGGTGCAGGCGGCACTTCATCTCATTATAAACCGTTGATCAATACACCTGGGAAATATTTTTTCCATTGTATAATTACTCAATCTGGTAACAGTTGCGGTCCTGTTATTTCTGATTGTTTTCCCTTTACTGTTGATCCAACACCTGATGTTACAGCTACAAATAAAACTCAGAATATCTGCAATGGAGAATCAAGTTTAGATATGATTCTTAGCAGTAGTGTTATAGGGACAACTTTTAACTGGACTAGAACTACTCCATCAGGTTTAACAACATCGCAAGCAACAAGTGGTTCAGGTCTTGCAATTGGGGGACAATTAGCAGGTGCTACTTATACAAATACAACAAATTTACCGATTACAGTTACATATACAATTACACCTATTGGTCCAAGTCCAACTTTCTGTTCTGGATTACCTATTACTGCAACACTTGTAGTAAACCCGGTTCCTGTAGTTACAAGTTCATCTACATTTGCAATTTGTAATAATACCAATGTAAATTTTTCACCTTCTTCATCAACTCCTGGTTCTGTTTATTCGTGGACATATGCTAATGCAGGTTCTGATATAACTGGATATCATAATGGGTCAGGTACAACTATTTCTGATGTGTTAAACAATTCAGCTATTTCAGATGAATCAGTTACATATCACATTACACCTTATATCAATACTTGCTCTGGCACTAATACTGATTTGACTGTAACTGTGCATCCTACTCCAACTGTAACTGCATCAACTGATGAAACTTTCTGTAGTGGAGGAACAACTTCAATTACATTTACTCCAACTGTCTTAGGGACAACATTTTATTATGATACACCAATAATTACACCTGGAAGTGTTGGAAGTATAACTGGAGCTAGTAACAGAACAACACCTGGTAATACATTAGGAATAACAGATCTGTTAATAAATACAACTGCTGCAATTCAAACTGCAACTTATACAGTTTATCCAACTTATAGTGGATGCATAGGCCAATCTATACCAGTTGTTATAACTGTTAATCCTGTCCCAATTCTTACAAGTGGCTTGGCTGAAACCTTATGTGTAGACATAAATGGAAATACTACTGCAAATCTATCTTTAACTACAACTCCAACTATGAGTAATGCTATATATACAAGGTCTTCTCCTTCTCTTTCCGGTAGTTTAAGTCTTGCAAATGGTACATATACTTCTACTTCAGGTCCGACTATTACTGATGCATTTGTAAATACTTCTTTTAGGCCACAAACTGCAATATATACTGTATCAGTTACAGCTCCATCTAGTTTAGGTGGCTGTTCTGGTGTTAGTGGAAATCCTGTAATTACGGTTAATCCTTATCCTAATGTAATTGCAACTCCAACTTCTCAACCAATTTGTAATGGACAAACAACCAGCATTGCATTGTCAACTAGCATTACAGGAGCTACTGTTACTTATTCATGGACAGCAAGTTCAAGTAGTTCTAGTGTGAGTGGTTTCTCTTCTGGAAATGGAAGTACTATTGCACAAACTTTAAGTAATTCTTCTACTACTGATCAAACTGTTACATATACTATTACACCAAATATTGGTAGTTGTAGCGGAACCCCAATTACAGTTGATGTAATTGTTAAACCAACACCAGATGTTACAGCAACAAATCAGACACAAAATATTTGTACCGGAGCTTCAAGTGCTCCTATAACTTTAAATAGTTCAGTTACCGGAACTACTTTTAATTGGACAAGAACTTATCCAGATCCTTCAGGATTAACTACAAGTCAACCACAAAGTGGTACAGGAATTGTTGACGGTGGACAATTAGCGGGTGCTACTTATACAAATACTACTGCATATCCAATTACTGTTACTTATACAATTACACCAATAGGTACTAGTCCAACAAATTGCCCGGGGTCATCTATTACAGCTACTTTAATAGTAAACCCAACACCATCAATTACAAGTGCTTCTTCGAAAACAATTTGCTCAGGTAATTCAGTTGGATATACTATCACAAGTTTAACTCCAAGCACAATATATACCTGGACTGCAACATATGATGCAGGACTTAGCGGAGGGATTTATAGTGGAACAACTGCTAATATTACAGAATCATTAACTAATACAACTAGTGCGTCATTAAATGCAGTTTACCATATTACTCCTTCAGGTCCTACAGGTTGCCCAGGAACTCCGTTTGATTTCACAGTAACAATAAATCCAGAAGCAATTGGAGTTGCTTCTATTACAAATCAGACTTTATGTTCAAATATACCGATAACAACAATAGCTTTATCTACGAATAATGGATTAAATACAAGCACAACATATACCTGGACAAGAGATAATACTTCTAATGTAACCGGTATGAGTTCAAGTGGCTCAGGAGCTAATATATCAGGTACATTAAGAAATGTAACAGGAACTGACCAAACAGTAATTTTCACTATAACACCTACAACTAATGGTTGTGCAGGAGGTTCATATATTTCAACGGTTATTGTAAAAAACATGCCAAATGGAACTTCAACCACAACAGCAAGTGTATGTTCACATATTCCATTTACAGTAGATCCGCAGACATATATAACGAATAATACAACAAGTACATTTAGCTGGACAGCAACATATGCATCTGGTTTAAGT
>CAIWDQ010000257.1 GCA_903911455.1 uncultured bacterium | reverse complement strand
ATGAAAAAAACAATTATCTTCTGTCTTTTTTCCTTTTTATTAAATCAAATTTCATTTGAACAAGTTACTTTTACACAAACCTCAACAAATGATTTCTTAAAAGGAATGGTGAATAATGTGCAGGTTATCAACAATAGTGTTGTAGTACCTGCCAAAATGATATCTAATCAGGACTGGATCACTGCTCCTAATTTACCGGCAAATTTATCGGAACATCAAACTATTGCATGGCGAAGTTATGCATATTTAGTTGGTGGATATGATGGAACAAATATTTCAAGTTCTGTTTACAAAGCTAATATTCTTACGAATGGAAATGCAGCTTGGGAAACACAAAACTCACTTCCTGAGGGAATAAGAAATGCAGCAATAGTAGCAACACCAACAAAGTTATATGTTTTAGGAGGCAGAAATAGTTCAGGTCCTTCTAATAAAGTATATTTTGCTAATCTAAATGATGATGGTTCTGTAGGTGCTTGGTCGTTGGCGAGCATCACACTTCCACAAGCTTTACAAGGTCATAAAGCACAATATATAAATGGTTATGTTTATATAATTGGTGGGACAAATCAAACCAACGTAAATACTGCTCTTAATACTGTATATTACGCTAAGGTTGATATGGATGGGATCATATCCGGTTTTACTTCAACTACTAGCTTACCAGAAACAAGAAACGCGCATAGTATGGTAAACTACGATAATAAGATTTATATTATTGGTGGTTACGACAACTCTAATATTAGAAAGAAAACTGTTTATTATTCAAGCATTAATAATGATGGAACATGTTCTTCATGGTTATCAGCTACGTCATTGCCTTATGCTATAAGTAATCATTCATCTACCTGTTCGCATGGTATAGTTACTGTTATAGGTGGGGAAGATAGTATTTTGGTTACAAATACATTTTATTATGCAAATATAGATGCAAGCCCAACGCTTACCTGGACTTTATCATCTAATTACTTATACGATCGTTCGATGAACGGTTCGGTTTACGAAGCTCCCGGTCAAATAGTTTTCTCAGGTGGTGTCAATCTATCAGGTAATCCAATAAGTTCAAACCGTTATATCTTTTTTAATCTTGATGTCAACAAAGTTAAAAGAAGTAGTTTCGTTTCAGCACCATTTGTAATAGGCACACCAAAAAATATTCAACAACTTTATTATAATCTTACCTCTACACCCACAACAGATAGTGTTCAATTATATTATAGATTAGCAGGAATTGATAAAATATGGGGTTCATGGATATCAGGTGGAAAAACTGATCCCGTTGTAGTAAACCAATCTAAAAGCTATATTCAATATATGGTTAAGTTCTTTGCTAATAGCTCAAATAACCTTTCATTTGATGACTTAACTTTAACAGTATCCGGATATACACAATTATGTGGGAATTTAAATTATATTGATACATTAAGAGTAGCAAACAGCCCATATTGGGCAACCTGCGATATTCAATTTACTGCTGACACTCATTATATTCAACCAGGTGTTAAAATTGAGTTTTGGCCTGGCACGATGATGGAAATAGGGGCAGCAAGTATGACTTTTAACGGAACAGCAGCTAATCCTATTATCTTAACTTCTGATGATACTTTAAGATCACATTGGAATGGCTTATACTTTGATCAAAATAGTAATCCTTATAGTTCTGTACTTAACTATACAAATATTTCATTTGCAGGAAGTGGTAGTTTGAATGCAGATCTTTATTGTTATAATTCAAATCAACCAAACTTAAATAACTGTTCAATCAGCAATTCGTTAGGTCATGGTATCCGACTTGAATATTCTAATCTGAATATTTCTAATACAACCATAACTAATAATGCAATAAATGGGATATATATGTATGCATCAAGTCCTGCATTTTCGTATATGAATACAACTAATAATGGTTTTGCAGGATTGTATTATGCTACTAATGGACTTACTCCTACCTATTCACATAGTATTTCAGGCTATAATTTGTATGGTATCTACTCCCCTACTCCTGATAATTCGTTTGCTCCTGCCAATCCAGCTACATTAGTACTTAATAATAATGTATCGGATATAGCTTTAGAAGGTGGCAGCATAAGCACAAGCAGAACCTGGAGTTTTTTCCCAAAAGGTATTGCACTTTTAGGTGATGTTACTGTAGCTAATGGTGGAGGTGTCAGACTTACAATAGCACCCGGTTTAACTATTAAAGTTGCTAATAACAAAGGAATATATGTTGGAGGAAGTAGTACAATAGGAGGTGAAATATATGCTACAGGTAAACCGGACAGTATAATTACATTTACAGCATTAGATGGTACTATAGGTGGTTGGAATGGTTTTTATTTTAATGATGGTAGTGATTATGGTTCTACTTCTTCACTTAGATATTGCATCATTGAAAAAGGAAATGATCATAACATCTATTCTTATAATTCAAACGAACCACATATTTTATTCAGTACAATACGAAATTCAGTTAACTATGGTATAAGGTCAGAATACTCAAACTTAAGTATTGAAGAAAGCTCAATTAGAAATTCAAATATTGGTATTTATCTTTATAGTTCTTCCCCAAGTCTTGTTTTAGATACAATTGATGGCATTACTAATTATGGAATTGAATATGCTAATGATAATTCGCTACCAACTTTCTTTTCAATAATAATACAAAATTCAGGTTATGGAATTTACTATTCTCAACCTGATAGAGACATACCTACTATTACTAATGTAAATTTCATTAATCTTAAATGTGCAATAGCAATTGATGGTGGAGCAATATCTTCTGATAGGTTTTGGAGTTACAATAAATACTCTTATGCTATCTTAAATAATGTAACAGTAGGAGTTTATAACAGTAAATGCAGATTAACTTTAGCTCCTGGAAATACCTTTAAATTTGCCAAGAATGTACAATTAGAAATTGGTAACTATTACTGTCCTTATTATTGTTATTCATATGGTGGAGAACTTTTTGCTGAAGGAAAACAGGATAGTTTAATCAAATTTACAGCATTAAATGATTCTATCGGTGGATGGAATGGTGTATATTTTAACGACAATAGTGATAACTTTGGAAGTACATCAAGTATTAAATATTGCACATTTGAAAAAGGTAATCAATATAATGTTTGGTGTGATAACACTAATCAACCAACTTTCACTAATTGTTCATTTATTAATTCTGCTAATATGGGATTGTATGCAAGTGTTTCTCCACTTAATATCAGCAATTGTGTTATTAATAATAATGGAGGCATGGGTATTAATGCTTATAACTCCTTATTAACAATAAATAATCTCACATTTAATAATAATGGTAGCTATGGATTATTTTATAATGATGCTTATTATTTAGATAATCTTTTAAATGTACATTTCACTGGCAATACTTATGATGGTGTTGTAATTGGAGGAGGTACAATATCTGAAAACAGAACTTGGAATTATCTATATGGAAAGAATTACACAATTTTAAATAGTATTATCGTTGCCAGACAAAATGATACCTGCAGATTAACGATTAAGCCTGGAAATACAATTAAATTTGCTAAGAACGCTCAATTACAAATTGGGAACAGATTATGTCCTTACTATTGTTATTTTTATGGTGGTGAGCTTTATGCCGAAGGAAAATCAGATAGTATAATTAGTTTTACCGCCCTTAATGATTCAATAGGTGGCTGGAATGGATTGTATTTTAATGATTATAGTGACGAATTCGGGAATACATCTTCATTAAAGTATTGTTTAATTGAAAAAGGAAATCAATACAATATTTGGTGTGATAACACTAGTCAGCCTGTTATTTCTAATTGTACTATCAATAGTGCTACTAATATGGGCTTAAATTTAACTACATCACCAATTAGTATCAGCAATAGTGTTATTAATAACAATGGAGGCATTGGGATTAACTCTTTTAACTCATTATTAAATTTATCTAATCTAACTGTACATAACAATGGAAGTTATGGATTATATTATAATGATGCATATTATTTAGATAATCTGGTAAATATTCAATTCTCAGGCAATATTTATGATGGAGCTGTTATTGGAGGAGGAACTATATCTGAAAACAGATTATGGAATTCATTGGGCGGTAAAACCTATACAATTTTAGGTAACATTATAGTTGGAAAGTATCTAGATAAAAACAGATTAACCATTAAACCAGGCAACATCATCAGATTTGCAAAGAATACTGGTATGCAAATTGGTAATTACTTATGTCCTTACTATTGCTATGGTTATGGAGCAGAAATATATGCTGAAGGTAAACACGATAGTTTAATTATCTTTACAGCTTTAAACGATAGTATAGGAGGATGGAATGGACTATATTTCCATAATTATAGTAATAGTAGTTTATATGGATGTTCTTCAAGTCTTAAGTATTGTACTATTCAAAAAAGCAGCCAATATAATATTTGGTGTGATCAAACTGATCAACCTAAGATTGATAGTTGTACCATTCAATATTCAGCAGATATGGGAGTATTTGCAAATTTATCAACTAACAGCATAAGTAATACATCTATAAAAAACAATGGCGGTATTGGTATAAATGCCATCAATTCATTATTAAAATTATCTAACCTAACAATTAATAACAACACTAATTATGGACTTTATTTTAATGATGCTTATTATATTGATAATTTAGTAAATTTAAAGTTCTCAGGTAATAAAAATGATGGTGTAGTTGTAAATGGTGGTTCTATTTCAGAAAATAGACTATGGAATTCATTAAATGGAAAACCATATACTATTTTAGGAAGTATTTTAATAGCAAAAAATAGTGATAAAAGTAGATTAACAATCAAGCCAGGATGTACACTTTTATTTGCAAAGAACACCAATATTCAAATTGGGAACTATACTTGCCCTTATTATTGTTATAATTGGGGTGGTGAATTATTTGCAGAAGGAACATCTGATAGCCTTATCAATTTCATTCCATTAAATGATTCAATTGGTGGTTGGAATGGCTTGTATTTTCATTATAATAGTAATGTATATGGAAGTCGTTCTAGTTTAAAATATTGTACTATTTCTAAAGGTAATCAATATAACATTTATTGTAATAGCACCTCTCAACCTACAATCAATAAATCAATTATTGATAAGAGTGCTGGTTATGGCATCTGGTTGGATGGAACATCAGATACTCTGAGAAACACAAAGATTGCAAATAATAATGGTTATGGTGTTTATCTAACCAATGGAAGCAGCCCTTCAATAGGGAATGATGTTAATTCTACCTGTGATATTTATAATAATTATGGGTATAATGTTTACAACAATTCATCAACTAGCTTTACCATGTCGTACAATTTCCTTGGCAGTATGGATAGCTCTTATGTTGAATCCAAAATATTCGATTATGTTGATAATAATAGTTTAGGAATGGTTTATTATTCACCGATATCTCATTTACCTTCGCAATTTGCTAAAACAAATGTTTTATATGGAAAATTATTATATGATAACAATCCTGCTAAACCTATAAAACATGCTACTTTAAGAGTTAAAGACTATCTAAACAATATCGTCTCAACTACAATTACAAATAGTGATGGCTCTTATACTATAAATCATGACTCAGTAAATGTATTCAATAGAATTGAAATAGTTCCTTTAGATTTATTAAGCAGTGTAAACTCAACTGATGCTTTACAAATACTTCTACACTTTACACATCAGATTACACTTACCGGACATCATAGCTTTGTAGCTGATGTTAACAATAGCAGGACTATTAATGGAACTGATGCAATGCTTATCTTAAAAAGAAGTATTGGTCAAATAAGTAGTTTTAATTCTGGTGATGTTGCTCTTAGTTGCGATTCTGTAATATTAACAAATGACTCAATAAACTATCAGTTATCAATGTTATGGTTTGGAGATGTTAATGGTTCTTACATCCCTACAAATAATAAATCTTTTGCCGATATTAATTTGATTACAGAAGGTTCTATCAAATCATTAAACAATGATGAGTTTTTAATACCAATTAAAATTAAGAATAACTTAAGTAGTGTTGGTGCAATCTCTTTAGCATTCAATATACCTGAAGATCTAATAGAAATTACAGGTGTAAAACTTAAATCTTCAAATGAAGATTTATTATTCTCTGTAAACAATGGAGTATTAAAAACAGGTTGGTATAAATTAGATGCAATTACACTTAATAATAATGATGAATTACTTATTGTAAAAGCAAAAATAAGAGGTTCTAATTATAATGAACCTATAACTTTTGAAATAAACTCTGAAAGTGAATTTGCTGATGCTTGGGCTAATAAACTTGGCAACTTAACTTTAAGTATGCCAAAGATTAACTCTAAACAAGAAACTACTATTGTAAATCCTGTTCTGGAACCTAATTTCCCAAATCCTGTAAATGGTAAAACAGAATTTATTTATAATGTTGATGAACAGGGTATGGTAAATCTATCTATTTATAATATGCTTGGACAAAAAGTTGCTGACTTAGTAAATCAAAACATGATGCCAGGTAAGTATTCAAAAGTTTATGATGCAAGCAATCTTAAAAAAGGTGTTTATCTATATAGAATCTCTATTAATACATCAAATGGTATTAAGACAGATGAACGAAAAATGATCGTTGAATAATTTATCTAAATCTTAATAAATAAAATAATCACAATTTAAATATTCTCTTACATGAACTTATTTAAAGGTATAATAATAATCTCTCTTCTCTTCATTCCAACAATGATGAGAAGTCAGATATATACAAGCTTACCTGATATAAGTTCGTGTAACGGGAATGTTACAATACCTGTTTTGGTTTCTAATTTTAATAATGTTGGTGCAATAACTTTAACATTAGAATTTGATAGTACTTTAATAAAGTATACTGGATTTCAACAAAGACATCCTTCAGTTCAAAGTATGCTTATCAACAAATTAAATAATACTTTATATCTGACATGGGCATCAGTTAGCTCAGTTAATATTGGGAACGATACTTTGATTAAATTAAATTTTAATTTCTTAAGTGATTCAGCAAAGTTAAAATGGGACACCTTAAATGCAGGCAATTGTGAATATAGTAATTCCTTAGGCAACACAATTATATCTTACTTTAAAGGGAATAGTATAATATCAACTTTTACTTCACCAGGATTAATTAGTCCTGCTAATAATAATACAGAAGTAAATAATATAGTTAATTTTAATTGGTCATCACCTAATTGTGCAAGTAGTTATAAGTTTCAACTTTCTAACGATTCAAGTTTTAATAGTTTGATTATAGATTCTAATATTTCAGGTACGAATATTGGGGTTAAGAATCTAACTAATTTAAACACGTATTATTGGAGGGTTGGTGCTATTAATATTATTAACACTATTAAATGGTCAGTTAAGAGAAACTTTTATTATGCAAATACCACTTCAATAAGTGAGATCAATCATCTTAAGCAAAACAATGATCAATTGCTTTTTTATCCTAATCCTTGTAATCAAAAGTACTTTTCTATATTAAATAATGAGATTAATTGCAATGATAGAGTTGTAATGATCTATAATAGTGCAGGAATTTTGATCTCAACAAAAGTATTATCAAGCAAGGATAATGAATTGATCAATACAGATGATTTAACTAAGGGATTATATTTTATTATATATAGGTTTCGTAGTAACTCAGATATTTTTTACAAATATGGGAAACTAATAATAGAAAAATAAATTAAAATGAAAATACACATTACAGTTTACAAAATAGTGTTGTCGTTAATTCTGATAGCGATTACATTTTGTTCAAACTCTCAAAATATCGGTACAAGTATTGGTTCATTAAATTCATGTCCTGGCACTATCATTGTCCCAATTAAAGTAAGCAATTGCTATCATATTGGGGGAGTATCGCTGGTTTTAAACTATAATAGTAATATACTTACATATAATACATATCAGGATGCAAATCCTCAATTAAGTAATGGAACATTATCTGTTAATTCTTACAATGGAAAAATTATTATATCATGGGCTTCAATAAATAGTTTAAACATAAGTCAGGATACTTTACTAAATTTAAATTTTACAGCATCTACAGGAAGTTCCAGCTTAAGTTGGGACGTTCTAACTCCGGGGAATTGTGAATATAGTGATTCTTTAGGTAATATAATCCAATCAACTTATTCTGATGGCTCAGTATTAATTTACAAACAGCCTGTCATTAATTCAAATCCCATTAACTCAACAATAACTGAAGGACAAAACACTAGTTTTAGTGTTTATGCTGACGGTACTAATTTATCTTATCAATGGCAGGTAAATAATACGATTGGTATTAGTGGTGGTTCTTGGAGTAATTTATCTAATAACAGTATCTATAGTAATGTTAATGGTAATATTTTATATATTACTTCTACATTATTAAATATGAATAATAATCAGTATCGTTGCATAGTAAGTGGTACTTGTTCACCCACAGCTGTTTCAAATGCTGCTACTTTAACTGTTAATATATTTACGCCCCCTCCACCTACTATTATTGTTTCTGTAGGTAGCTCTGCTATTTGTCCCGGCCATGTTATTATTCCGGTTACAATACAGAACTTCATTAATATAGCAAGCTTTTCATTAGCTTTAAGCTATAATCCATCTTCTTTAACGTTTATTGGTTTGATGGACACGAATAATGCATTAGCAACAGGAACATTTTCTTCTAATACTAATAATGGTAAGATTTATATGACTTGGGCAGCATTATCTGGGGTAACAATTAATAATACAAACGACACACTGGCTTTACTTGTTTTTAATGGCAATTTAGGAAATAATAATCTCATCTGGGATGTACAAACTCCGGGGAATGCTGAATTTGCATTTTCAAATGGGACCATTATCCCCAGTAGTTATGCTAATGGGGCTATCAATTTCAACGATCTTGCTGTAATTAACACTGACCCTGTTAATGCTACAATCCTTGAAAACCAAAGTACATCTTTTACAGTTAATGCTACTGGTACTTCATTAAATTATCAATGGCAAGTAAGCACTGACAATGGTGGCAGTTGGAATAATCTTTATTATACAAATATTTATTCTAACGTATACTCCCCTACCCTTTATTTAAGTAATGTACCTATAAGTATGTCGGGATACAAATACAGATGTATAGTTAGTGGTGCTTGTCCTCCTTTTAAAACTTCTAATTCAGCTGTATTAACTGTCAACCCTATTCCACAGTTAATAACTATGACAGTATCTAATCAATCTATTTGCCCGGGACTTTTAGTAGTACCGGTTAGTACAAATAATTTCACCAAAGTTAGTAGTTTTTCTTTTGTTATTAAATATGATAAAAATGTACTTTCATTTGTAAATGCTCAGAATATCAATCCTGCTGTTTCGGGAACTATTTACATTAATAATACACCGGGAAGTATTTATTTAAGCTGGGCTTCAACTTCAAACATTTCAATTACAGGTAATCTATTAGAATTAAAATTTAATGCTGTTACAGGTACTTCATTTTTAAATTGGGATGTTCAAACTGCTGGGAATTGCGAGATTACTGATAGTCTTGCTCATATTATTTCTACTACTTACAACAACAGTTCTATTACTGTTTATCAACCTCCACAAATTACTTCACAGCCTGTAAGTATAACAGTTAATGAAGGTCAGCCTTCATCATTTAATATTGGAGTTACAGGAAGTGGAATATCGTATCAATGGCAAATTTTTAATTCATATAATTCTACTTGGTCCAATTTTACAAATGCAACTTCACTTTATTTGGCTTATACAAGTTATGGTTACAATGGCAGAGAATTTCGATGTATAGTAAGTGGTTATTGCAATCCTTCAGACACATCAAATACAGTCACATTAAATGTAATTCCATTACCACAGCAAGCTACTGTTATTGCACATAATACAAATTTAAACTGTGTAGGTATACAAACAATATCCGGTATTAACCTTAATAATATAGGTTCTTTTTCATTTACATTGATCTATGATACGACTAAATTGTTATTTGAAGATTTGCAAATTGTAAATCCCTTTATACAAGCTAGTGATATTTTTGTAAATAATGTAGGTAATAAGATATTTATTACCTGGGCTACAACAGCTCCTGTGTATTTTGGGGATTCTACATTGTTTAATCTTTTATTTATAAGTCATGGAGGAACAAGTACTAACGTGTGGGATGTTCAAACACCTGGAAATTGCGAAGTTTCTGATGGTGATGGTAATATTTTAAATACAACTTTTGTTAATGGTACTGTTACTGCAAGTACTTGTTATCAAAAGGTTCTTAACCTTAAAGTTTTTCTCGAAGGATTTTATAATTCTGGGAATTTAATAAAATCTCAGGATGAGAATGGTGATAAATTTACAGGCGATATCTCAGATATTATTACATTAAATTTATATTCTGCCCAATCACCTGATGTTTTGGCTTATACTGATCCAAATGTATCTATCCATACTAACGGGAATATATTTTTGTTGTTGCCATACTCTTATTCTGATTCGTATTATTTAGCTTTAGTTCATCGCAATCACATTGAAACCTGGAGTGCCATTCCTGTATCTTTTGCTAATGATTTTATTAAATATAACTTTACTGATAATGCCGGTAAAGCTTTTAGTGATAATCAAAAAGAAATGGAGCCTGGTAAATTTGCCTTATATGCAGGTGATTGCATTCAAGATGGTATTATAAATATCTTTGATCTGGCTGATATATTTGATATGATGAATGACCCCTATGCTCCAAATGGTTATTTATCTGAAGATATAAATGGTGATTCAGTGGTTAATATTTTCGATTTAGCTTTTGTTTTTGATAATATGAACTTGGGAGTTGGTTCTATGACGCCGCTTAATATGAAGAAGTAAGAAATGATTAGCCTTCGTCAATAATTTGGCGAAGGCTATTAATATAACCGAAATTCCTTTCGGTTTAAGCATATTTCTTACTGGCTTAAGTGTACTTCCTCTCGGCTCATGTGTACTTCCTCTCGGCTCATGTGTACTTCCTTTCAGCTTTTGCGTACTTCCTCTCGGCTTTTGCATACTTCCTTTCGGCTCATGTGTACTTCCTCTCGGCTCATGTGTACTTCCTCTCGGCTCATGTGTACTTCCTCTCGGCTCATGTGTACTTCCTCTCGGCTCATGTGTACTTCCTCTCGGCTCATGTATACTTCCTTTCGGCTCATGTATACTTCCTATCGACTACTGTGTATTATATCAGATCGTTATGAAACTTTTTTTTTGAAAATTACAGATCGTGAATCTTAAGGTGTCCCAATTAAACTCTTAGTCTTTCTCAGATTATTATTTCAACATATAAAGTTAAATATCAACAAAGAGACCTCAATTACTTTTCTATTGCAAAGCTTTTCTAGCCTTTAGAATATATTTTGATGTATCTAATGGACTGATACCCTTATAAGGTCTTATAACACCTTTGTCATCATCACATAGTTGATAGCTATGGAAACGAGTAGTAATTTTAGCTTTGCCTCCTGAACGTGAACTTAATTTAACTGCATAATCAAGCGAAGTAGCTACTGGTAATAGACCTGATAGTATAAACTTCCCATTCTCTATATCAGGGCTATCAAAACTACCCCGCATCTGAGTAATATCACCGGCTACCTGTCCTAACAACTCCTCAGGAGCCGAGATACGAAAACTATTAACAGGTTCAAGAAGTGTAGTACCTGTATTAACCAATCCATTCATTATTCCCATTGGAGTAGCCACTACAAAGTCGCCCGGACGGCTATGCATTACATGATCTTCGCCTTCAATCAAAGTAATTTTAATATCAGTAACTTCCCAACCTTTAATTCCTTGTTGAAGCGCCACAGGTATAGTCTTCAATACTTCATTCTGATATTTCTGCTGTATATTGTTCACACCCACTTTAGATTGATATACAACACCACTTCCATTTTCACCGGGTTCGATAAGGAATTTCATAATAGCCCAGCAAGGTTTTGGCATCCAGTACTGAACAAATCCTTCAGCAATTGTTGATGGCGTTTCCTTATAAATAACAGTTGGATTCTGAAAACTAGCTTTTATTCCAAAACGATCATATAATATCTTTTCAAGTACCTCAACCTGTATCCATCCCATAATTTTAACATTCAGTTCACGCTCTTCTTTAAGCCATTCAAAGTCTAAAGCAGGATCTTCGGTAGCAAGTTCGGATAAAGCTGCTGCAAGTGAGGGATAATCAGTATCTTTTTCTGCTTTTATCTGTACAAATAATAAAGGTTGACTAAGTACAATCTGTTTACGGATAGTATCAATGTTCTCGCCAAGAATATCTCCCACCTGAGCATCACCAAGTCCACAGATACCTGCAATATCACCGGCAGTTACACTTCCAATATCTTCGGATTTACCTGCCATATTCCTCCTTACTTGTATAACTTTAGATTCAGTTTGCCGGCTTGCATTTCTTATCATTTCTCTGTTAGTGATACTGCCATTAAACACTTTAACATTTGCAACTTTACCCATCGTCTTATCATACTCAATATTATATACTAAGGCAGATAATGGTAAGTCAGGATTCCCTTTAGGTGAAGGAAGAAAGTTAGTTATAGCCTCAAGTAATTGATCAACACCTAAACTATTCTTAGCAGAGCCCAACAATACAGGAACTATTTTATTTTCGGAAGTTAATTTCGATAATGATTTATAAAGCATCTCAAAGGGGATTGTTTTTTCATTAATATAAAGATCAAGAATAGCTTCATCATAATTGGCAATAACTTCAATAATAGCATCATCACAATGTTGCTGACTAAAAAGAGTAGAAATATTTACATTATTGCTGCCTTCGTTTTCAATTGTATCTAAAACAATTATCTTATCAGTAAGTTCCTTTGCAATGCTTTTAATAATGGTTTCGCAATCGGCACCAATGCGATCTGATTTATTTATAAATATAATGGTTGGAATATTATTAGACTTCAAACCTTCCCAAAGTGTTTCTGTATGAGCTTGTATACCTTCAACAGCTGAGATTACTAACACTGCACCATCAATCATCCTTAAGATACGCTCAACATCAGAAGAAAAATCAACATGGCCGGGAGTATCAATTAAATTAATCTGAATATCATTCCATTTTAAATAAGTGTGGGCAGAGCGAACTGAGATGCCTCTTTCTTTCTCAACTAATAAATAATCAGTTTGTGAAGTTCCATTATCAACGCTTCCAAGCTTTTTAGTAATCCCGCAAAGGTACAGAAGATTCTCGGTAATAGTAGTTTTACCGGCGTCAGCATGAGCGAAGATAGCTATGTTACGAATGTTAGATATCATTAAAAAGTTTTTGGTAAAATTACTCAAAAAATAATTCCCTCAATCTAAATTTATATTAAAAGCCTTCACAATATAATTTGAGAATGCTTATTTAAAGATAAAATCTGTACTTTTGCACTCAATATTTATTACATACTTATTAGTTAAATTTACTAAAAAGAAGTCAAGTTCAACATATAAATACACATAACATGAATTTTAAAGAAAAAATCAATCATATCGAAAAGCTTTTTATAGCTTTCAAATCAAAAATGAATGGGCCTGCTGATTTCAAAGCTCTTCTACAAGAATATACTTTCGATATAGATGATGTTGAAGAACATTTGCTTTATCCTGAAGATTTACCTTATGGCAGAAAGTGTGCCTATCAATCAGAGAATTTTGAAGTAATTGTAATGAATTGGAAACCTATGGAAGGTAGTAATATACATAATCATGGCAATTCTTTTGGTTGTGTTTATTCAGTTACAGGCAATGCTGACAATTTAATTTATGATGATAATCTTGATATGGTTCGTAGTATTCCGCTTGTTAACAACACGATTGCAGAAGTTCCAAAAGGAATATATCATTCTATCGAAAATAAAAATGAGGAGTATGCTGTGTCAATTCATTTTTATATTCCACCAATGTATGGTATGAATGTTATTGATAAAGAGAATAAAGAGAAGAGCTATTTTGTGAAAAACGAATGTGGTGCCTGGAATCCGAATCCGGAAGAGCAACTTAAACTTAAGCAAATAATGTAATTAAAATTAGTTACAACACTCCTGCTTTTTATTTTATAAAAAGCAGGTCTTTGTATTATGAAGTATCTTTAATTCGTAATTCCTATTGCAAATTGCCTTTATATTTCTTAAATCACCAAATCACTAATTCCCAATATCCCCTATTGCCAATTGCCTAATTTTTTTTCACTTTTACATTCCTTCATGTCATGATTGCCTCCCTGCAAATACTTTTACAGTTTTAGATGTCATGATTGCCTCCCTTTTTTTACTTTTACAGTTTCTGAATGTTATTTTTTGCTTCCCGACAAATACTTTTACAATCTTGAATGTTTTTATTGCCCCCCTTTTTTTATTTTTACAGTTTTAGATGTCATGATAGCCTCCCTTTTTTTATTTATACAGTTCCGGCAAATATTTTTACAAGTCCGAAATGTAGTTTTACAAGTAAATTTTATGATTTTACAATTCCATTATATATTTTTACAGATTTGAGTATTCAATTTACAATTCCAATAATAGTATCTACAATTTATTTTTGTGAATTTACAACATCGGTTAATTAATATGCATTAAAATTAAAAATAATTACTTACACTTCTAAATCAAGATCATTTCTTATATATTATTGAAGAGATTAATATAAAGTAACTGTTTATAAATAAAAATAAACTTATTTTGAGGAAAAGTATGTTTTAATTTGTTTAATAGTCTTAATAAAAAAAGAAATAAACCTATGCCTCATTATAAACAACTGGGAACTATACCTCCCAAACGACATACTCAATTCAGAAAAGCTGATGGCACTTTATATTCAGAGCAACTTGTAAGTACTGCGGGTTTTTCGGATGTTTACTCGCTTATGTATCACACTTATCCACCAACTATGGTTAAGCAAGCCGGAGATGCTATAAATGTTCAGCCCGAAATTGCTATTGATCAGAATATGACGAACCGTAGTTTTATTGGATTTAATATTGCAGCAAAAGAAGACTATCTTGAAAGTAGAATACCGGTACTTGTTAATCAGGATGTAAATATATATCTGGCAGCTCCCAAAAAGAGTTTAACTGATTATTTCTTTAAGAATTCTGGTGCTGATGAAATGATTTTTGTTCATTTTGGAGAAGGTAAACTCAGAACTATTTATGGTAATATTACTTTCCATCCTGGTGATCATCTTATTATACCAAGAGGAACTATTTATCAGATAGAGTTTAAAACAACTGAGAACAGATTGTTTATTGTAGAATCCTATCATCCTTTCCGTTATCCTAAAAGATATATCAACAACATGGGACAGCTTTTGGAGCATGCACCATTCTGCGAAAGAGATATAAGAGGACCTGAGGAACTTGAAACTCATGATGAGAAAGGAGATTTCAAGATAATAATCAAACGTAAAGATTATATCTATAAATATGTTTATGCCACACATCCTTTTGATGTAGTAGGCTGGGATGGCAATCATTATCCTTATGCTTTCTCTATTCACGATTTTGAACCTATCACAGGCAGAGTTCATCAACCACCTCCTGTACATCAAACTTTTGAAACAGATCAGTTTGTTGTATGTGCTTTTGTTCCTCGTCTTTATGATTATCATAAGTTATCAATCCCTGCTCCTTACAATCATAGTAATGTTGATTCTGATGAAGTACTATACTATGTTGATGGAGATTTTATGAGTAGGAAATCAGTTGTAAAAGGTCAGATAACTCTGCATCCTATTGGAATTCCTCATGGGCCACATCCGGGAGCTGTTGAGAAGAGTATTGGCAAAGAAGCTACTGATGAATTAGCCGTTATGGTTGATACTTTTAAACCTCTAAAAATTACTAAACAAGCTCTGGAAATTGAAGATCCAAAGTATCATCTATCCTGGCTTGATTAAAATACAAAACCTAACAGGTTTTTAAAACCTGTTAGGTTTAAATCAATGAATAAAAATAACTTTATTAAAAAATATGTTAAAAATAAGAATTATTTTATCAATATACATAGCTAATTGTTAATTAAAGCATCTAATAAAAAAATAAATTAAAAGAATATGGCAGAAAACGATTTTTTACCAATTAATGGTACTGATTATATTGAATTTTATGTAGGAAACGCTAAGCAAGCTGCTTATTATTATCAAGCTGCATTTGGGTTTCAACCTATAGCTTACTCTGGATTAGAAACCGGTAACAAAGAAAAAACTTCTTATGTTGTAAAACAAGGCAAGATTAGACTTGTATTTACTACTTCTTTGGTACCAGATTCTGAAATCAACAAACATTGTAATGCTCATGGTGATGGTGTTAAAGTTGCAGCTTTCTGGGTACCTGATGCAAAAAAGTCTTTTGAAGAAACTGTTAAAAGAGGTGCCAAACCTTATATGGAACCTACTAAATTAACTGATAAATGGGGTGAAGTTGTTTGTTCAGGCATTCATACTTACGGTGATACAGTTCATATTTTTGTTGAAAGAGATAATTATACAGGTCCTTTTTTGCCTGGCTATGTTGAATGGAATCCTACTTTCAGAGCTCAGGAAACAGGTTTGCTATTTATTGATCATATGGTTGGTAACGTTGGTTGGAATGAAATGAATATCTGGGCTAAATTTTATGCAGATGTATTAGGTTTTAAGCAACTAATTTCATTTGATGATAATGATATCTCAACTGAATATACAGCATTGATGAGTAAAGTTATGAGTAATGATAATGGTAGAATTAAGCTTCCATTAAACGAACCTGCTCATGGTAAAAAGAAATCACAGATTGAAGAGTATGTTGATTTCTATGGAGGTGCAGGAGTTCAGCATTTGGCATTAGCAACTAATAATATTGTAGAAACTGTAAGAAGTCTTCAGGAAAGAGGTGTTGAATTTCTTACAATACCTGATACTTATTATCAAACTGTAATGGATAGAGTTGGTCATATTGACGAAGATCTTAAAACATTGCAAAGCTTAAATGTTTTAATTGATAAAGATGATGAAGGTTATTTATTACAAATATTCTCTAAACCTGTTGAAGATCGTCCTACTTTCTTTTTTGAAATTATTCAACGTAAAGGAGCTAAGTCTTTTGGTAAAGGCAACTTCAAAGCTTTGTTTGAATCAATTGAAAGAGAGCAGGAATTAAGAGGTACTCTTTAATCTATTTATAAAAACTAAATGACACAAAACAATTTTCATACTGCTTCATGGCTTAATATCCCTGAAGATTCTGATTTTCCATTGTATAATATACCTTTTGGGATGGCTATTCTTAAAGGAAATAAGAAAAGAGCAGTAACCAGGATTGGTAACTATATTATCAATCTAAATTCATTAAATCAATCTGGGTTTTTTAAGAATACTTTTGTAGATAAAACAGATATATTCAAACAAGAGAATTTAAATTCTTTTATTTCTTTAGGTAAAGAAAAAACAGGTATTGTAAGAAACCGCATTGCTGAGTTATTTTCTGAAGGTACTACTGAACTTAAATCTCAGACACATATATTAGAGGAAATCATTTTTCAACCTAACGATGTTAAAATGATTATGCCTGTAAAAGTTGGTGATTATACTGATTTTTATTCAAGTATGGAGCATGCAACTAATGTAGGTAAGATGTTTCGTGATCCTGAAAATGCATTGCTTCCTAACTGGAAACATCTTCCGGTTGGTTATCATGGAAGAGCTTCGTCTATAGTTATTTCAGGTACTCCCTTGCATCGTCCAAAAGGGCAATTGAAGTATAATGACAATCCTAATCCTTTATTTGGACCAACCAAAGAGATGGATTTTGAACTTGAACTTGCATTTATTACTTGTAATAATACTAAACTTGGCGAAAGTATTTCTGTTGATAAAGCTGAAGATTCTATTTTTGGTATGCTATTGTTTAATGATATGTCGGCAAGAGATATTCAGCGTTGGGAGTATGTTCCTTTAGGACCTTTCTTATCTAAGAGCTTTGGCTCTGTAGTTTCTCCCTGGATTGTAACTCTGGATGCTCTGGAGCCTTTCAGGACTAAAGGACCTGTACAGGAACCTGAGGTACTTCCCTATCTTAAATTTGAAGGCAATAAGAATTTTGATATTAGTTTAGAAGCCGTTATTAAACCAGCTAATTCTAATGAAACTGTTGTTTGCAAAACCAATTTTAAGCATATGTATTGGAATATGGCTCAGCAACTGGCTCATCAGACTATCAATGGCTGCAATATCAATTCGTGCGATATGTATGCTTCTGGTACTATAAGTGGTCCTGATGCCGGTTCTTATGGTTCAATGTTAGAGCTTGCATGGAAAGGACAAAATCCAATTCAATTGAATAATGGTGAATCAAGAGTATTTTTGGAAGACAATGATACTATTATTATTCGTGGTTTTGCAGCTAAAGATAATTTAAGAATAGGATTTGGTGAGGTTAGTACTCAAGTATTGCCTTCTATCCCTTTATAAATATATTATTAAACTAATTAAATGAAATCATACACCCCCGGCGAAATTTCTATAATGCAGATGACAGGATTACTGCAAGGTGCTGTTGCTCCAAGACCTATTGCTTTTGTGAGCACTATTGATGGTGATGGCAACCCCAATCTTTCGCCTTTTAGTTTTTTCAATCTGTTTGGTATAAATCCCCCTATACTAGTCTTTTCGCCTTCACGTAGAGGTAGAGATAATACTACTAAGCATACCTATGAGAACATTAAAAAAGTTCCTGAAGTAGTTATTAATCTTGTGAGTTATGAGATGGTTCATCAGGTAAATCTTGCCAGTGCTGAGTTTCCAGCAGGTGTTAATGAGTTTATTAAAGCTGGTTTCACACAACTTAAGAGTGATGTTGTGCGACCATTGAGAGTAAAAGAATCTCCTTTTCAGATAGAGTGTATTGTTCGTCAGGTTATAGAAACCGGTACCGAAGGTGGTGCAGGCAATCTTGTAATATGCGAAGGGAAGAAGATTCACGTTTCTGAGTCTATTTTAAATGATAAAGGTGTTATTGATCAGCGCAAAACTGACTGGATCGGAAGGATGGGAGGCAATTATTATTGCCGTGCCATTGGCAATTCAATGTTTGAAGTACCTAAACCATTAGATAGAGCCTCAATAGGCATTGATTCCCTACCCGAAGAAATAAAGAACTCCGATGTCTTTACAGGAAATGATTTGGGATTAATGGGCAATATTTTAGAATTTCCCGATAAGGATACTATACTCACTCATCAGAAAGATGAATACTATCTAAGTATTCTTAATTCAGTAATTGATCCTAATATAAAAAGAGTAAAGCTCCATTTATACGCTAAAGAACTTCTTAAAAACGGAGAAATAATTAAAGCCATTTCTATTTGTATTGAATAATAGGTGAGATTAATTCTTAATTTTACACCGCTTATCCGATATCATGCTTAGAGGTTAATTCCGAAGTCAGGGTTTTAATACAAATGAGAAGTAGAAATCAAAATAAATAATTCAAAATAAATATTTAAATATTCTGATAAAATTAATTTCTCATCAAAATATTTCGTAAATTTGCAGAATGAAACAAAGACTTTATATTGATACTTCAGTTTTCGGTGGTTATTTTGATGAAGAATTTTCGGAGTTTACGAAGCCACTCTTTAAAAGATTTGAGATTGGTGAATTTAAACTCTTATT
>CAIWDQ010000256.1 GCA_903911455.1 uncultured bacterium | reverse complement strand
TATTTTATAATCTTTAAATAGTAGCTAAGATAAAATAATAGTAAATCATTTCGTTTTTATTAAGTTGATAAAATTTTTTACAAACTTACACATTTCTTTTTTCAAACAAATTTTATTTAATAAAAAAAAGAGAAATTGGTTTAAAGAATCAAGTCCCATTTCTAAACATGTCTTTAGCCAAAAAACATATAAAGAGCTACTTTGAATCACATTTCAGTTAATCTTCACAAAAGAAAGTTACAGCCTAAATATTTATGGGCTTCGCCAAAAGTTTAATGGTCTCCGCCAAAAATTTAATGGTCTTCGCCAAAATATTTATACTCTCCGCCAAAAGTTCAGCACTCTTCGCCAAAAGTTCAGCACTCTTCGCCAAAAGTTCAGCACTCTTCGCCAAAAGTTCAGCACTCTCCGCCAAAAGTTCAGCATTCTTTGCCAAAAATTTATACCCTCCGCCAAAAGTTCAACACTCTCCGCCAAAAGTTCAGCACTCTTCGCCAAAAGTTTAATACTCTCCGCGAAAAGTTCAACATTCTTCGCGAAACCACTTTTTGCATCAAAAAAAATCTCTCAAAGCAAAAAAAACTTAAAAATGGAGCAAAAAAACTTCTAACTTTAGAATAAGTAAATCGCGCAAAGCGAAAACACAATCAAAGCTAAAGAAATGGAATAGTAAATTACTGTATTTTTATGTTTACTAAGGTCGGATTTAGTATTTAAAGAAATAATCAAACCTAAATTAGCTATTAACAAAGCAAAAAGCATCAAAACAATATGCTCGATAGGCCATAACCTTTTAGAAACAATCGTCGCCGATTGGTCAATAGTTAAATAGTTATATCCTTTGTCAGAACCGAGATTTGAAAATAAGATAAGTCCAAATATTAATTGCAAATACAAACTGATAATAAAGCCATAGGAAAGTAATTTATCAATACGGATATAAGGTTTCTTTTTAACGATACCATTATACGAACGAATAAAGAGCCACACAGCAGTAACCAAAAACGTAAGACTAATAGCCATGTGCAACAGCTTGAAAACGGGAAATCCAATGTTGAGATCAATAAGTAGTTTCATAATAAAGTTGAGTTTTGATTAAATAACGGCATCTGCAAGCATCTTAGCCTGAAGTATTCTATCGGCCATGCCAATACCATTCCTTAAGTTGCCACCTACAATAAAGCCAGGGTATTGTTTTTCTATCTCTTCCACAGCTGTAAAACGCTCACCGCTATCAGCTTCATACTGCGGAATAGCCCATTCGTGTCTAATTATCTTTAACAAATCAGGATTGTATTCTTTTAAATGGAATAACTCACTTACTTCTCTCTTCAAAATCTCTTTTACCTGCTCATCGTTCATCGTATATATCTCAGGACGACGTACACCGGCTAAGAAAATAGAAAATAAAACGCCACCTTTAGGTGCACGCCCACTAAACAACGACGACATAAACAATGCGCCCAAGATATCACGCTTTTCCTTAAATGGTATAAGGCCACCGAAAGCATCCAGCTCAATTCCTTCCCATTTATCAAAGCCTAACACAACTTCAATAACTCTGGTATAGTGCAAAGCATCAATCTTCTTAATTATATCTTCCGAAACAAAAGGTGCAATCTTACTTAAATTATAAGCACCAATCGTTGAAACAACTTTTCTTGTAGCAACTTCAACAACAATACCTTCTTTGTTGGTGTAAGTAACGATATAATGTCCATCAACAGGCTTCACCTGAATATTATTACAGTTTAAAACAACATTTTCTTTACCAATGTGATTTAAAATAGCATTAGTAAGCGCCGACAAACCTCCTTTGGCAGAGAACACTGCACGTGTAACCTTCTTATCATCCTCTGTCTTTTTAATTCGCATCTTTTTGATAGTTCCACCAACGAAACTGCCATAATCCTGCTCTAAATTATAAAGTTTTGGAAGCGCATATTTAGGTACCAAACGACTGGGGTCTCCTGCATATACTCCTAAAATAAAAGGATCAATAGCATACTCCAGAAAACTTTGTCCTAATCTTCTCTTCACTAAATCTGCAAGAGTTTCATGAGGATTGGTGCCCGGTTTACGGAAAGGTTCGCCCAAAATTCTGAACTTATCTTTAAGTGTAAACAAAGGAGTTTTAACTGCAGCCATCAATCCGGCAGGTAATTGCTCCCATTTACGATCTTTTAAAATCCAACGCTTCTTAACATTATCGTTAGCAAGTTCTAATTCGCAACTATCTTTTAAATCTTCAAACAAACGAATAACTTCAATATTGCCGATAACACCCGAATTAGGGCCTTCTTCGTATATATATCCCTTCTCATTCACTGTATTAATCACACCACCAATCTTATCAGATTGTTCAAGAACTGTAAAGTCAATATTACTTTTCTTAAGGTGGTGAGCAGTAGCAAGTCCGGTAATTCCTGCGCCGATAATTAGTACGTCTTTCATTTAATTGGTTTTTTCAATAATGTTTTCTAAAAGGCTTATGAATTGAACATCCGCAACTGGGATATTCACTCTGGTAATTTTATTTATTTTAAGTTCTTCTTTTGCAAAAGGGATAATATCGTGATCCAAGTCATATAAAGTTTCCAGATTTTCGTTCACAAAACTAATCGGGATTAAGATTATATCAAGATCTTTGGTTGATTCTGCAATCTTTTTTAAGCTATCTTTAGTATCAGGGCCAACCCACTTTCCTTTCATACGCGATTGAAAAGCAAATTCAAACTTTAAGTTTGCTTTATCAGCAATTAATTTAGAACTTTCTTCAATAGCTTTAGGATAAGTATCGCCTTTCTCAACCAAATTCATTGGAATGGAATGCGCACTGAACACTAAATAAGGATTTGTAAGCTTGTTATCTTTAATATGTTTCATGATAAGATTAGCCCAAAAGTTAATAAATAAATCATTCTTATAAAACTCATTTACAAAAGTTATTTTAAGATTAGAATATTCTTCAACAGCTGCATTTACGTCAGCTTCAACACTTGTAGTAGTTGAAATACTAGCCTGAGGATACAATGGAATAACAGTAACATCGTTAATACCTTCTCGTAAGAAAGCATGAAGACTTTCTTTGATAAAAGGAGAAGAATAAGAGAACGCCATTTTAACATTATAAGCATCTCCAAGCACATTTTGAAGGACATTAATAGTAGTTTGAGTGGCTTCAATAATAGGAGAACCGCCAATTAATTCATATTTCTTCCATGAACTTTTATATCTGGTATTGCTAATAATAAAAGAAAGCAAAGTACGCCCCAATTTCCCCATAGGAAGAATAAAAGGATCCTTAAACATACGTGCAAGGAAGACTTTTAACTCTTTAGGCGAATTAGCTCCACCCATATTTACCAGCAATATTCCTTTCATTATACTGTTTTAGAATAAATGGCTTCTCCTTGTTTCAAATCCGGGTCAAAAGCCATGGCAATGTTGCGTGCAATCATATGACCAATCTCGCTTATTACAACACCATCCTCATTTATAGATATAATATTGTCTTTTTCAAAATCAATAAGCTTAGATTTATCATAATTAACGATCGCTTTAATATCAGCAACTGTCATCTTAAATTCTTCAGCAATTTCAGTAAACTTTAAAACACCATTACACATAATACTATTGATAACCGAACGAACAACTTGCTGTTTTACATCTAAAGTAAAGCCACGCTCAATTGCGAAACCTGTCTTTTCAATAGCATCCATATAAAGAAAAGTATTCTTAATATTTTGAGCATAAGCACCCCACAACTGACTAATTGAAGAAGCCCCAAACGCGTAAACTTGTCCGGTGGTTTCTAATGTGCAATAGCCCTGGAAGTTTCTATGCAACTTTTTATTAAGAAATGCTTGCGCCATCTTATCTTCGGGCAAAGCAAAGTGATCAATACCAATGGCTACATAACCTGCATCCTGCAAAAGCTTAATATTATTGATTAACATATCCATTTTATCCTTTGGTTGAGGCAAGCCAATTTTCTCTAATTTAAGCTGCTCTTCTTTAACCCAAGGCACATGTGCATAAGAAAAAGTAACAATCCTATCCGGTCTGATATCTATTGCCTTTTTAATTGTTTCGGTTAGGCTTTCAACAGTTTGCAAAGGCAATCCATATATAAAATCAAGGTTATTACCCGAAAAACCTTTCTTTTTTAGATAATCAACAAGGTCTTTAACGGGTAGTTTAGGCGCCTGACGATTTACAACATCCAAAACATCTTGTCTGAAATCCTGAATACCCAAACTCATACGGTTGAAGCCCATTGCAGCCAACTGGTCAATGTGGTCGTACTCCAAATGTGCGGGGCTACATTCAATAGCGACTTCTGCATTTTCGTCTAAAATAAAGCGTTCTTTAATAAGATTCATGATATCTTCAATAAACCTCATCGCTATGGCGTTAGGCGTGCCACCACCCCAATGGATTTGGGTTACTTTACGGTTTTTAACATCTAATAATGCCGAAACATTTCTGATTTCAGTCTTAATGGCATCAATATATCTTTCAACAACCGGTCTTTTTTGACCAATTTCGGTAGTGCAACCACAGAAATGACAACGTTGTGGACAAAATGGTATATGAACATAAATAGATATATTCTCAGGCAACTGTTTGTTTGATAATTTCAACTGTTCAATGTAATCTTCAGTTTTAAAATTAGCATTAAAGAAGTTAGCCGGTGGATAACTTGTGTATCGTGGTCCTGAAACATTGTGTTTATCTAAAAAATCGCTTGTTATTTCCATGTTCTCTTTATGTAAAAATTATGATGTAAAATGTAAAATGTAAAAATTATATGTGAATATGTAAAATGTAAAGAGTTTTTTTTATTCTTTTACCATTTTCCATTATCCATCATCAATTTTACATTTTTGCTGCTTTATTAATTTTTGCAGTTGATACTGCTTTACCAATAATATTCATCAATTCTTTGTTTTCTTGCAATAGTGCTAATAAAGATTCATCATTTTCTGGAATAATCATTGCTTTTTTAATAAAGCGTAACCAGAAATAAGATTCTCTTAATTCTTTTAGTGAAATTAGCATTTTATGAATAAAGTCCTGTTTGCTTTCTGCTGCAGTTGCTTCATCATAATTTGCACCTGATGATGTTCCTGAACGAAAAAGTTGCCCATAAACATGCTTCCCAC